>NZ_JBFUIN010000006.1:0-67906 GCF_056401855.1 Bacillus sp. P4_D3 | reverse complement strand
AAAGTAGACGGAACAACAATTACGAATACTTACAAGAATACGGACAAAACAGAACTAAGTGGCAAGAAAGTCTGGGAAGACTATAACAACCAATTCAAGACACGTCCGGAAAGCATCACGGTTCAATTACTTCAAAATGGAACAACAGAGTTCCAAACAAAAGAAGTGAAAGCTGATGAAAAAGGTAACTGGACTTTCAGTTTCACAGATCTACCAAAGTACGATGGACAAGGAAATGCGTACACGTACACAGTAAGTGAAGTAAAAGTGAAAGACTATGAAACAAAAGTAGACGGAACAACGATTACGAACACTTACAAAAATACAGAAACAACAGAAATCAGTGGTAAGAAAGTCTGGGATGATAACAACGCAATAGATCGTCCAGTATCCATCAAAGTAGACTTATTGCAAAATGGAAAAGTTATTGACACGAAAGAAGTAAGCGTGGCAACAAACTGGAAGTACACGTTTGAAAAACTACAAGTATATGATGCAAACGGAGTAGCGTACAAGTATGAAGTGAAAGAACAACCAGTAGCGGGATACAAATCCGAAGTAAAAGGATATGACATCACGAATACAAAAATCAAGGACGAACCAGGTGTAGATCCAAAAGATCCAAGTACAGATCCGAAAGATCCAAGCACAGATCCAAAAGATCCAAGCCATACAGATCCAAAAGATCCAAGTACAGATCCAAACGCAAATACAGACAAAAATAGCGATTCAAAAGTTCCACCTACTACAGAAAATGATAAGCCAACATTACTTCCTAACACAGGAGGAACATCAGCAGAAATGAGTTCAATTCTTGGAGGTATTGTATTATTCCTTTTAGGTGGAATCCTACTCGCTCGTCAGCGAATAAAATAATAAAAAAGATTTAGATTATTGATTACACTGTAATCTGAGTAGCAGACAAATTAAAAAATTACTATTGATATTACGCCCTTTAGGTAAGTATTCAAAAACACTTCACGATAAAGTGAAGGGAAGAATGCAACCTGAAGGGTTTTTTTATAGAAAAAAGAGAACAATTTCAGGTTGGGCTCAATCAGCGGCCGAATAATATGGTCAGCTTTCATAGAGATAAGCGGCTCTAAAGTAATAACGARACCGCTTTCAATAAGTCTATTATCCATTGGATCATAAGCTTAGAATGTGGTGTGGTATCTCATGTGATTTAAGATCAATGACCATGTTCCGTTAAGTTTTGGATGAATGCATAGCCATTTTTATGGCTAATTTAGAAATAGTATTTTGTAAAGCTTTGCTCGTGAGTAGCTGCATCAGCGTTTGTTTCAGGAATAAAAGCATTTGTTCCTAAAATAACTGTTAAAGCTAACACAACTGCAAGAATAATTTTTTCATAGTAGAAAGCCTTCTTTATTAGATGTAATTACTATTATTATTCTACATGGTAATACCATTCAATAATGCAACTACATTAATATATCACGTTTTATATTATAAACAATAAATCGTATAATTAATATAATTTAATTTAATTAATATATTAATGTTTTTTTGGTAATAACGCTATGTAATAAATATGCTGTTATACATATTTATTTTTCCTTAATAAAAAGCCACCGATTAATCGGTAGCTTGAAATAGTATTAAGCAGCTTTTTGTCCTGTTTTCACGGCAGGCTGAAGGGTATTATAGACACCGGTTCCAATGACCTCTAATGCCGTTTTCATACGTTCTGGTGAAATGTTCTCAAATACGTTATCTTGAGGCGTGTGATATACCTTTTCGATATGATAGATTAATGGATTCCAACTATCGACGCCCATCCAAATAAATAGTGCAGAAGGAATACCCACTTCAGCAAATGGTACGTGATCACTAGAGCCAAATTTCCCTTGAAGAACGAGATCATTATTTAATTGTTTACCTGCTTGTAAGGCAGCATCTGTTACAAGGTTTGTCGAGCCATCAGGAGTCATTGCATATAAATTCTTTGCTTTATCATAATTCGTTGCAACCATGTCTGCGTTAAAAACACCTAAAATTCGATCGCGTTCCTTTTGGGACAGACTATTAACATAATAATCAGAGCCAAGTAAGCCGATTTCCTCAGAACCAAAAGCAATAAAACGAATTTCTTTATCAGTTTCTACATTTTGAAAAGCACGAGCTAATTCTAATACTAATCCTGTACCAGAAGCATTATCATTTGCCCCAGGTGCTCCAACGACACTATCATAGTGTGAACTTACAACGACAGCTTTTTCATTACCTGTACTATTTTTTGGTTTCTTTTTAGCGATGACATTTAGGGATGTTAAATTAGATTCATGTCTCGCTTTTAGGGAAAGAATTGTTGTCTCCTTTTTAGCGATTTCTTCTTTAAACGCATTTCCTTGAGCATAAGCAAGACCAAAGACAGGGATAGACTGCTTTTTAGTTAAGCGAGGATTAAAGGTTTGTCCGTAGTTTCCACGACCTCCAATTAAACTGTATAAAAGAACACCTTTTGCCCCTTTACTAACAGCATTTTCAACTTGTTTATTATAATCTGCTACTGTGGCACCTCTTTCGAATAAAACAATTTTTCCGTTTACCTCATTTGGAATATCGTCCAATTTTGTACCACCTTGAACAAAGATAAGCGGAGCTGTAACAGCTTCTGTAGAAATTAGTGAATTGGGAGCAGCACCAGCTTGCCAATTACGCTTTGCCTCTAATGGTGATTCGATAAATCCAACGTATTGATCCGGAACTTGAAAGGGTTGATACTCTACTTCATATCCCATTGACTTAAGCTTCATACCAATATAGCGAGAAGCCCATTCTTCTGATTTTGTACCACCTGGACGGGGACCGATTGTTTCGGATAAGAAACGGATATGCTCGATGGCGCGGTTTGCATCAACTTGTTTTGTAATAGGTGGAGTCTGTGTAATTTCTGACGTGGAATCAGCTTTTGCTTGTCCGATTGGAGCTAAGCTAACGGCGAGCGATACAGCAAGCAAGGAGCTTACTATTTTTTGTTTCAGTGATTTTCTCATTTTTTCCTCTCCCATTCTTCTATTCTCTCTGACTGACAAAAGAAGACGGATAACGACCTTATTTTACCTTTATATATCTTAATTTTCAATAAATGTATGTTGAGAAATAAAAAACGCTATATGCACATTTGCATATTTTTAGCGGATATATGTATGCTATCATTTTAAATGAAGGATCGCTTTCTGTTTTGAAGGCTCCTACATTGCATGAATCTAGTGTACCCAAACTTTAGATTATGTAGGGAAAAGAGATCCGTTATAGGATTTCTTTTCTTTTGTTTTGTTTGAATCATGTGATGGTAACTATGTTTCCGCATTTCATAATTATCATCAGTGATATATGTAAGGCATCCATATGAAAATACGAGGCTGTTCAAGAGTTTTCCGTACTTTTGGACAGCCTCACCCCGTTAAAAAGGTGATACTTTGATGTATCACCTTTTTATTTGTATAAGCTTTCTGTTTATATGGATGTTACATACTTAAAAATAATAAAAAACAGCCGCTTTAGTAGAAGGAATCTACAAAACGGCTGTTTTTTATTATAGTTGAGTTAAAATAATTGGCTCGCTACGAGTGACAACAACTGTATGTTCACATTGTGCAACAAGGCTTTTATCTGGTGTAACGAATGTCCAACCATCATCACCGCGCTCAATAATATGATCAGCTTTCATAGAGATGAATGGTTCTACAGCGATAACAAGGCCGTCTTTTAGAAGTGCATTATCCATTGGATCATAGTAGCTTAAGATGTGATTTGGGGCTTCGTGTAAGCTAAGACCAATGCCGTGACCAGTTAAGTTTTGGATTACATTATATCCACTTTTATGTGCAAAGTTAGAAACAGCACGACCAATTTGATTTTGTTTTGAGCCAGCTTTTACTTTTTTCATTGCTTCCCAAAAAGAGTCTACTGCAGCTTGGCAAAGTTTTTCTTTTTCTTCATCTTCTCCAAGAACAAATGAGATACCTGTATCTGCATAATAGCCGTCAAGTGCTGCCGATACGTCTACGTTTACTAAATCGCCTTCTTTTAATACGCGATCGCTTGGAATGCCGTGAGCAACTTCTTCGTTTACACTAATGCAAGTTACACCTGGGAATTTATATTCTTTTTCAGGCGCTGAAATAGCACCGTGCTCATCTAATACTTTTTTACCAATTAAATCAAGCTCTTTCGTTGTCATACCTGGCTTCGCTTGTTTTTTCATTTCTTCGCGTGCAAGTGCAACGATGCGGCCGATTTTTCGTAAACCTTCTAAATCTTGTTCATTACGAATAATCATGAAAACCACTGTCCTTCCTCGAATATATGTCTTATCCGATTGTATCATGTTTATTTTTGTACTGCTACTCGCGTGCGGTATAAGGGTTGATTCCTCTCATAAAGAATACATGACAATTGTCATATGGATGTCATGACGCATCATACTGTTTCCTAACTTTTCCAGCGCATACAATGTAAATATAAGAAACAGCGGGGGTGGAGAGATGGAAAAGATTATTGAAGTAAATGGTGTTTCTAAAACATTTAAACATAAAAAAGCAGTAAATAACGTTTCATTTCATGTAAATAAAGGGCAAATAGTAGCATTACTCGGTCCAAATGGTGCGGGGAAAACAACGACAATTTCAATGATGCTCGGGTTAAAAGATCCGACAGAAGGGAATGTCTCTATATTTGGAAAGATTCCGAAGCATAGAGATGTTCGTAATAGCCTTGGTGCGATGCTGCAAGAAGTAAGTGTGATTGATAGTATCACGGTAGATGAGGCAATTGAGTTATTCCGTAGTTATTATACGAATCCAGTAGCGAAAGAAACATTACTTCAGTTATCAAATTTAGAATCAGAGCGAAAACAAAGATGTGAAAAGTTATCAGGTGGTCAAAAGAGAAGGTTAAATTTTGCACTGGCACTTGCAGGAAATCCAGAGTTGTTATTTTTAGATGAGCCGACAGTTGGAATGGATATTACGTCTCGAAAAACATTTTGGGAAACGATTAGAAAGTTAGCAAGTGAAGGGAAAACGATTATTTTAACGACGCACTATTTAGAAGAGGCAGATGCTTTAGCGGATCGGATTTTATTATTTGCGAACGGAAAGATCATCGCAGATGGTACGCCAGATGAAATGAAAGCGACGATTTCTCGAAAAACGATTTCGTTTTATTCGAAAGAAAGTATCCCTATGGGCTTGCTAAAGGAATTGCCGAATGTAACAGGAGTACAGTCAAATGAGGGGCGGATTATTTTAACAACGGAGGATACTGATGCCACGTTACAAGCAATTTATCAAAAGAACCTACCTGTAACAGATATTTCAGTTGAACGTGGAAGTCTCGACGAAGCATTTGAACAGTTTGTCGCAAATCAGAAGGGGGAAATCGCATGAGAGCACTATGGATGCAATGTAAAATAGAGGTTTTGCGTACGTTCCGTAATAAATTATTTATCTTTTTCTCATTATTAATGCCAGTTATGTTTTACTATATTTTCACAAATGTTATTCAAGTCCCACAAAACGGAGATGCTTGGAAAGCTCATTATTTAATTTCAATGGCGACTTTCAGTATTGTAGGGACTGCACTTTTTAGTTTCGGTGTGAGACTTTCTCAGGAAAAAGGGCAAGGATGGACACATCTTTTAAAAATTACACCACTTCCAGAGGGAGCATATTTAGCAGCAAAGATTATTGCTCAAACAGTAGTGAATGCTTTTTCAATCTTAGTTATTTTTATGGCAGGAATATTAATTAATAATGTCGAGTTAACAGTAGGTCAATGGATTGGTGCCGGATTATGGTTATTATTAGGCGTGACACCATTTTTAGCACTCGGAACAGTAATAGGTTCAATCAAAAAGGCGGATGCAGCTGCTGGCCTGGCTAATATTTTAAATATGAGCTTAGCTGTAGTTGGCGGATTATGGATGCCAATTGAAGTATTCCCAAAAGTATTAAGAACTATTGGAGAATGGACACCAACATATCATTTTGGTAGCGGGGCATGGGATATTGTAGCTGGAAAATCAATTGGATGGGAAAATATCGCGGTACTAGGAGGTTATTTCCTTATATTTGTTGTAGTATCAATATATATAAGAAAAAGACAGGAAGCGGTATAAATGATAGAGAAGAAGAGGATTGAGATTTTTCCGAAACATATGGGTTTCTTCCCGTATATGTGGTTAGTATATCTGTTATTTCCGATTTACCATCTAACGCAGGTATCAGGGTGGAAACTTGGGATAGGGAGCGGTATGTTGGTGCTTTTTATTATCACATACCGTCAACTTTATTTTGTTAATAAGACGTTCATTTTATGGGCATGTATTCAAATGGTACTCATCTTTTTATTTGCCTTATTTTATAATGCCTTTATGATATTTTTTGGTTTTTTTACTGCAAGTGCGATGGGCTTTGCGCCAAGTAAGAAAGTATTTCGAGTGTTGTTAGGACTGTTGATTACAATGCTTGGATCCTTTATATTCGTATATTTTAAGCAGTTAACAACTACAAGTTTAGTGAATATAGTTCCAATGTTTATTTTAATGCTTCTTACGCCATTTGGAATGCGTAATTTTAATCAGAAAAAGATGTTGAAAAATCAATTAAACGAAGCAAATGAACAAATTAAGGACTTAGTAAAACGTGAAGAACGTCAGCGAATTGCAAGAGATCTTCATGACACGTTAGGACACACATTATCTCTTATTACTTTGAAAAGTCAGCTCGTGGAGAAGTTAATTGTGAAAAATCCGGAGCGGGCAAGTATGGAAGCGAAGGAAATTACACAAACATCTCGTACTGCTTTAAAACAACTACGAGAGTTAATTTCTGATATGCGTATGATTACAGTGGAAGAAGAACTTGAGCAAATAAAAGCGATTTTGCAAGCTGCCAATATTGAATTAGAAGTAAAGCAGGAGGCTAATTCTAGTTCGTTATCACCAATTGAACAAAATATTTTAGGTATGTGTTTACGTGAAGCTGTTACGAATGTCGTGAAGCATAGTAAGGCAAAGGCATGTACCGTTTCTATACTAGAATCACAAGGTGAGTTGATTTTGAAAGTAGAAGATAATGGCGTCGGTTTGGAAAATCAAAGTCATGATGGAAACGGTATTCGAGGTATGAAGGAGCGGATTTCCCTTATTGATGGAATAGTTGAACTGGATACGATTAATCCAGGAACACTGTTAACGGTGAAAGTTCCAATTGTAATTAGAACAGGAAAAGATGAGGTGAGGGCATGATTCGAATTATTATTGCAGAAGATCAACGAATGCTTCGTGGTGCATTAGGAGCCCTGCTTGATCTGGAAGATGATATTGAAGTAGTTGGGCAAGCTGCAAATGGTGAAGAGGCGTTAAAATTAATTGAATCGCTAAAGCCCGATATAAGTATTATGGATATTGAAATGCCAATCCAAAGTGGTTTAGATGTTGCTGAAATTTTAAAGAAAGAAAAATCATCTTGTAAAGTAATGATTTTAACAACATTTGCACGACCAGGTTATTTTGAACGTGCAATGAAAGCTGGTGTGCACGGATATTTATTAAAAGATAGTCCAAGTGAGGATTTAGCTTCGGCGATTCGTAACGTAATGAAAGGGAAACGAGAGATTTCTCAAGAGTTAATGTTTGGCTTATGGCAAGAACAAAATCCGTTATCAGATCGTGAAAGAGAAGTGCTCCTATTAGCGAAAGAAGGAAAGACGGCAAATGAAATTGCGAAAACACTTTATCTTTCACCGGGTACAGTACGTAATTATATTTCCGAAGTGTTAACGAAGCTCGACGCGAAAAATAGAATTGAGGCAATTACAATTGCGGAAGAAAAGGGATGGATATAAAAAGAAGTTTACCTATAGTCGGTAAACTTCTTTTTTTCTTATTTTCCTTGTTGTACTTCTACTACTTTATTAATTTTTGCTAGTGCTTTATATCCATGTGCTTGGAAAGCCCTTTCGAATTCTGTTGCTGTCGTATTACCATATAAGTCTTTTGCAGCTTGTACAATGTGAGATTGAAGTGATTCAAAATCTTCTGCTGAAGTTGCGTAGTTTTGCAATGCACGCATAACAACTTTACTTACTTTTTCATTTCCTTGTCTTTGAACAGGTATACCGTTATACGTTTTACCTTCAGCTAATTGATATAATACATGGCTAATGATTCCGGAATTCACATGAGATTCTTGATTATTTCCATCATTATAGAAATCTTGTAAGTTTGTATATAGTTTGTTGCCGCCGTCACCAATTTCCCCTGGGATGTCACGAATTGTTAGACCACCTAACGTATCACCCATAATCCAATTTCCTTTATCTTTCTTTACGTAATATTCTATTTGTGTACCCCAAAAATCTGCTAAACCTTCATTTAGCGCAGATGTTTCAGCACTTGGATATCGCACAATTTTATTTTTCGTCGTACCACTAAATACAGCATGTCCAAATTCATGGGCTGTTACGTCAAGAGCAGAGGTTAATTTTCCATTTAGCCCGTCACCAAAGACCATTTGATTCCAACCTGGATGCCAAAACGCATTTACATAGTTTTCTTTTACACCATCACTAACTTCAGTAGAATCAAATCCGTGGACGCTAGCAACAACTTTTGAATCTTTATTATCGTAACTTTTTAGATTATGTTCTTTCTTAAAATAGTCGTAAATATTACTCATGTTTTTCATAACACCAGCTGCTTCTTTATCTGCAAAGTTCGAAGTGTTACTTGAAATAAGTGTCCCTGGATAACCGGCTTGGCTATTGCCACCAAGAGAGTCAGCATAGTCTGCGTTATAAATATAAATACCATTTCCACGGGATAAATCAGCTAAATAAAATTTTCCGTCAGTACCTTTTGCGATATTAAATAATACATTTTCTTGTAGCGCATTTTTCCCAGTTCCTTGTTCTTTCGCTGGTGATAGTCTAGGTGCTGTTACTTGATTAATAGTTTTATTCTCTTTATTTTTAATAAACTTTTCTTGGAAAAGTACTTCACCAGTTTGTAAGTCCATGATTGCATTTCCGTTTATAACTTGTTCATTGTTTTCATAAGTAAATGTAAGGACCGTTGCGTATGTATAGTGCCCATCTTTTTTCGTATAAACTACCGTTTCGCTAGAAAATTCTGTTTCTGTCGCATCACTTGGAATTTGAAGTATATTGCGTAATTTAGATTTTACTTCATTTTTCGACAAAAAATTTGTTATAKTAAGATTAAGTTGTTGGTCTAAATTTTGGGCAACTTTACCACTAACAGTTGTAATTACTCCATTTTTATCTACTTTTACAATGAGATCTTGACCATATACTTTATAGTTTTTGTATGTTTGTGCAAGGCGTAATTCGGTTTGATTTTCTTTTGTTTCTGTATTTGTAGGTTGAAAATCGACATTCTTTTCAGTAGTAACTTGCTCTTGTTGAGCTTTAGCCCCATTTACCTCACCTTTTAAATACTTTTTAGCAATATTCTCTTTTGTATCGTTTTGAGGTTGTGTTAATTTTCCGATTGTTAAACCAGGCTGAGCAATTTCAACTTTCACTTCATTTTTATCTAATTCTTGAGCGTGAATAGCTTCTGTTGATAAAGGACAAAGAAGACCGAATGTAACGAAAGCACTAGCAAGTTTTCTATAATTCATCTATAACACTCCTAATCTTGTATTGTGTATGTGAGATGAATTGTATGAGGAATTTGCCGAATTTTATATATATTATGCATTATTTCATATCAAAAATTGTCGAATTCACATTATTGTAGTGGTATGACAACTTAAAAAAAATTAGATTGTTATAATGGGATGGTGAGTAAGTATGCATGCAGAAAAATTAGGAAGCGAAATAAAGAAAATTAGGGTAATGAGAGGATTAACACAGAAACAACTCTCCGATAATGTATGTCATCAATCGGAAGTGAGCAGAATTGAATCGGGCGCGGTATACCCAAGTATGGATATATTGCAAGGTATCGCAGCGAAGTTACAAGTTCCCATTATTCATTTTTATGAGGTACTCATTTATTCCGATATCGAGAGGAAAAAGCAGTTTAAAGATCGAATTATTATACTTCTTAAGCAAAAGAAATATAAAGAGATTTATAATAAAGTATGGAATGAGCTGAAAAAGGAAGAGTATCATCCTGAGTTTCAGCAGTTTCTTCAATGGCAATATCATGTATCTGCGTATGTGCTAAAGAAGATTGATTATGAATATTGTATTCTAGAGTTAAAAAAGCTACTAAATCAACAATTAACGGGAATAGATGTGTATCAAAATCTTTATATAGAAAATGCGATTGCAAATATTTATGCTGAAAATGGCTATTTTAAGAAGAGTATTGAGTTATTTGAGGATATATTAAAGCAAGTAGAAACATTGCATAATAATGAAGAATTCGATGTGAAGGTAAGATATAATCACGCGAAAGCATTATACTTAGATAACCAATATGAAGAAGCACTTTATCAAGTGAATAAAGCGATTGAAATATCGTGCCGGATTAATAGTATGGCATTAATTGGACAGCTATACTATCAAAGAGGTGAATGCCTAGAGAAGTTAGAGCATGATGGGGCAGAGATTGAAGATGCATATAAGAAAGCAAGTTTCTTTTTTGATATATTAGAAATGCATGTATATAAAGAAGCGCTCGCAAATAAAATCAACAGATAAACACCCTAAAAAATGGATATGCATAATTGCATACGGTATGGATAAATTTTCATGATATATTAAAAGAAAAAATGTGGGTGATGGAATATGAAAAAACTACTTATTGGTAGTCTATTAACGTTAGCAATGGCATGGGGTATTTCATTAGGAGATACAGCTTTAGAGAAAAGCCAGGTAATTTCTCATAATAATCAAGAGGTACAATTAGCTTCAGATCTACCTTTTGAATATTAAAAAACAACCGTCTTACTTAGACGGTTGTTTTTTCGTTGAGTAACATCCAAACATCTTTACTAGAAACAGGTTTGCTAAAGAGGAATCCTTGAATGTGGTCACAGTTTTGTTCGTGTAAAAACTTCCATTGTTCTTCTGTTTCTACACCTTCCGCAATAACCTCTAACTTTAATTCTTTTGATAGCGTAATAATGGAAGCGATAATCGCTTCTTCTAAAGGGCTATTTGTAATTCCACAAATAAATTCTCGAGCAATTTTTAATGTATTGATTGGATATTTCGTTAAATAAGCTAAAGAACTATAACCAGTTCCAAAGTCATCAATTGAAATTTGGATACCGAGATTTTGAAGTTCTTCTAGTTTAGCAATTACAGAATGATTTTGATTAATCGCGATACTTTCCGTAATCTCAATATCTAGTGCTTCAGGTTTTAGTTCGGTTTCTTCCAAGACTTTTGAAATAGTTGGGATTAAATCTGAACGGTTAAATTGAACAACAGATAAATTCACACCAACCTTTAAGTGAGAAAATCCTTGGTTATGCCACTTCCTTGCTTCTAAGCAGGCTGTACGTAAAATCCAATTACCAAGTTCAATAATAAACCCTGTCTCCTCTGCTAGAGGGATGAATTGGGCAGGTGATACAATTCCGAGTTTTGGGTGTTTCCAACGAATTAACGCCTCAAAACCGATAATTTGTTTTGTTTTTGTGTTTACTTGTGGCTGGTATTCAAGGAAAAATTCATTTTGTTGTAGTGCTTTTGAAAGCTCACCTTCTAGGAAGTGTATTTCATTTTGAGCAATACTCATTTCTTTTGAGAAGAAAACGAATCTGTTTTTTCCATTTGCCTTTGCTCGATACATAGCCATATCTGCATTTTTCATTAATTCGGTTACATCGGTTCCGTAGTCAGGGTACATTGCAATTCCGATACTCGGTGTAACAGAAAGTTCTTCATCTTTAATAAAGTAAGGCTTATTTAAAATAGTTAAAATTTGTTCAGCTATAAAAGAAGCACTTTTTTCAGAGTACATATCTGGTAATAGAATCGTAAATTCATCTCCGCCTTGGCGGGCAACGATATCTTTTGAACGCAAACATCCACGTAATCTTTTTGCTACTTCAATTAATAATAAATCCCCGACATCATGGCCGAGTCGATCGTTAATTTTTTTAAATCGATCTAAGTCGAGGAACATGACCGCAACGTCATTAGTGTTGTTTTGAGCTGTATTTAAAATCGTTTTTAAATCTTTTTCGAATTTCCGGCGATTCGGTAGTCCTGTAAGTGCATCATGGAAAGCCATATGCTCTACTTGCTTTTGTTTTTCATATAAAGTTGTAATATCACGTGCTATACCAAACATCCCAACAACTTCTTTATTTATGAAAGTAGGGATGAGTGTAATGTGAAGGTAATAGTAGTAGCCTTCTTTTTCTTTTGTACGAACCTCTAAAGTTTGTGGTCTACCTTCTTTAGTTATTTGTAAAGCTCTCTTTAGTAGATCATGGTCTTTTAAATCAATAAAGTGTAGAAGGGAATAGCTTTCGACTTCACAATAGTAGGCAGTAAATAAGCTTTCACAAGCCTTATTAGATTGTTGAAAAATGCCATTCATATTTAAAGAGAAAACGGCATCAGGATGATCTTCGAATAAAGATGTATAACGTTGTTCACTTTTTGATAACGCAGATGCACCTTCTTCAACTTTTCCTTCTAGTTGTGTAGTCAACTGTTCGTACGTATCGATTAGTACCTGATTATCTTTCCACATGTAAAGTTGTCGTAGGAATAATAAGATGAGTGATAATACGAGACCGATTAACATGAACTTATCATCCCAAGGTTGAATAAGAATAAAGGCAAAGGTAATGATTATACTGAAATATGGTAATATAAAGCGCACATAATCGAATCGATAATATTTCGCTTTCGTTTCATGTTGCATGGGTTTATCCAAAATATATAGTATGGATGATAAACCGATTAATAAAATTGAAGCAGTATGTATTAAGTAAGAGACTTCAGAAGAAGGTTTCATTCCTGAGTTTAACTGGAACAGGTGTATATATCCGTATACAAGTATGATAGTAAAGCCGATAATTAACGAAATTCTACTAGAAGAATATTGTTCTCTTCTATATAGACTAATAACAGCGTAAATCACTAATGATTGTGCAATAAAGTATCCAATTAAAAACCACGTATCTGTTGTTAACATACGAAAGCTCGAAAGATCCAAAATAAAAGTTAAGGTAAAATAAATATTCATAATAACAATAAAGATGCTGTCGAATGAAAATTGTGCAAGGCCTCTAATAGAGTAATGTTTTATAAACTTTATAGCAAAGCCAGAAAAGAGCAAAATATATTGTATGATGAAAAAAGGCAATGCCTTATATGAGAATATGACTTGATCATATATAGAAAGTGAATGAAGAAATAAAGTTATCTCCATAGCCAATCCACATATACAAGTGCATAGTACTAGAACCCAAAATAGTTTGTCACCGTGCTTCATCTTCTTAATTGCTTTATATAAGCAATAGCAAGAAAAGAGTGTAGCAAAACAAAATAAGAAGAGAATTCCAATTTCTTTTATATTTAAATCCCTAGGGATAAGGAATATCCAAAGAGAAAATATAATTATATACATCATGACAAATTGTACATATTTTTTTTGATTAATCATATTATGACTCCGTTTCAATAAAGTTGAATCGCAGGGGGAAAATGCTAATTTAAATAATAGCATATAAATTGGGATGTTTTTTGCTATAAGAATTACTTTTTTTGAAAAAATAGCGCAGTGTTACAAATTACCATTGTAACGTTGCGCCGTTTTTTCTTTTTATCCCTCTTATAGAAGCGATTTCATCTATTAACTGAAGAAGTGCTAAATCCTTTTGTTTACTTTCAATCATAATATCGAAATCATGATCAATTTTTTTTGTAATGTGCAAAAAAGGTTTAATAAACTCTAAATCAATATAATCTGCGTGGGCCCTAAATTCTTTTTCAGATCTAGGAGAAGAAATATGAACTTTAGGAAGGACATTTGTATGTGACCAAGTTTTAAATATCATAGGAAGTAATTCTTCTAGCGGTTCATTACAAAGGTTCGCTATGTGATGATGATAATCGAACACGAAAGGGATTTTTTCTTTTTGACAAATAGCCAAAGTTTCAGAAGTTGTATATGTTTTATCGTCATTTTCAAGAGTCATTTGTCTTTTTATATGGTAAGGAAGTTGTTGTATGTTTTCATGAAAACGTTCGATTGCCTTCTCCTTATTTCCATACGCGCCACCTACATGGATATTAATGTAGGAAGAATCTGCAATTCCCATAGCATTTAACACGTTATAATGATAGGTCATATCTGTAATGGCATTATTTGTAATATGTGGTTTGTCGCTTGTAAATAGTGTAAATTGATTGGGATGAAAACTTACGCGTAAATTGTGTGCTTGAATTAATGCTCCTATTTTACGCCATAGTGGAGCAAATAGTTGAATGTAATCAAATTCAACTTCAGGATGTGTTGCAAGCGGGACGATAGAAGATGATAAACGATATAATGGAATTTCGTGTGCAATATTGTAATGAAGGATGCGTATTGTGTGTTCTAGATTTTGCAGTGTGACATTATATAATTTATCTTCACGCTCTTGTTTTCTTAGTTTTTTCCAGCTTGTAAATGTCATTGTTTTGGCAGGCGAACAGTCCCATAATGCCGTAGCATGTGAGACATATCCAAATCGCATTATCATATGTGATGCACCTCTTTAGCTCTTGAAATTTCCCTATAAAAAGAACGCGAGTATCGTTCCTATCCATTCCTTTCCTCTATCAATAATGGAGAGAGGGCTGACATCTTCAAAGGAAAGTAATGAGGAGCGTCCCAAATCTTCCTCGAATTTGCTTTTTACTTCTTGTATGAAATGTTTATCGTATAAAAGGCAATTGATTTCATGGTTACTATATAAACTTCTCATATCAAAATTAGCAGTTCCGATATCACAAATATGATCGTCTACTATAATAATTTTTGCGTGAAAAAACCCTTGCTGAAAAGCGTAAATATTACAACCAGCTTGTATTAACTTTCGGCAATATGGGAATTTTGCTTCTCGAACGAGGGCATGATCAGCCTTTTGTGGAACGAGAATAGTTATTTGAACCCCACGTTTTCGTGCTTTTAATAATGCGTTCATAATTTTTTTTCCAGGAATAAAATATGGTGTACCGATAAAGAGTTCTGTTTTCGCGCTTTCGATTAAATGTAAAAATGTATTCTGTAAATAGGCACCATCAGTAGGGATGAAACGATGTAGGACGGTCCCTGGTTGTTGCGTAGGAAAATAAAGAGATGAATCTAATAAATTTTGGTCTGTATCATCAAACCAGTCATGTAAAAATTGTTTTTGTAAATCTTGTATCCCTTCTCCTGTAAGACGTAAATGATAATCTCGCCATAACCCTAACTTTTGATTATGCCCTAAATATTCCTCGCCAATATTAAATCCACCAATATAACCAATTTTCCCGTCAATAACTGTAATTTTTCTATGGTTTCTTTGATTTGCAGAAAAGAAAGGAAAAGGAAATTTCACTTTATGACAAAATGAAAAAGAGACACCATGCTTTTGTAGGGAGTAAATCACTTCTTTTGATAAATAATGACTTCCAAAACGGTCGAGTAAAAGTCTTACTTCAATTCCTTCTTGTGCTTTATCGATAAGTAACTTTAAAAACGTACGACTTATCTCATCGTTTTTTACAATAAAAAATAAAACGTGCACATGGTGTTTAGCTTGTTTTATATCAGTAAAGAGAGCATCGTACAGATCATTTCCGTATGTATAAAGGCGAAAATCACTTTGACGTAAAGGGAAAGAACGAGAACGTACACGCTTTAAATGAACAATTCGCCCGTATAAAAGGTCGATTGTAATCCAGAGAGCGCTACCTAATAACAAGAGAGATAAGAAAAACATAAGTAAATTCCCTCCTTCACGGTCTTTTCACCATCAGTTTTTTACAAATCAAAAGTTCAATTTAGCCCGCTATTTGCGGGCTGCCCGTAAAAGTCCGATTAGTGTGGGCTAATAATCATTGGGTATGAACAGCCCCGCCGATTAAAGTTTCACTTTATAGTTTCACCGAAATAAACAGCTTTATTAAAAAATGTGTTGTTGTATAACAAAAAACTGTTGACTGAATGCTCACTCATTATATAATGGGAATAGGGGATACAATTCAGAAAATTATATATTTTCGAAGATTCTAAAAAAGGAAGAGGGCTTACAAAGAGAGGGGTAGCATAAAATGAATAGCTTACTAATCATTAATTGGCTGGCTGCCATTGCTGTTATTGCTTATGCGGGATATTTGTTTGTATATCTTATACGAACGAGGATGGCCTACATACAATTAGGAAAAAAGATTGAATTTGACCGTCGTTTTAAAGAACGTTGGGATCTCCTTAAGGTCAATGTTTTCGGTCAAAAAAAGCTGCTGAAAGATAAAAAGAGCGGCATCATTCACGTTATGTTCTTTTACGGATTTATTCTTGTCCAATTTGGAGCAATTGACTTCGTTTGGAAAGGGCTCGCACCAGGATCACATCTTCCACTTGGACCACTATATCCTGCATTTACATTCTTCCAGGAAATTGTCACACTTGTTATTTTAATTGCAGTCTTTTGGGCTTTTCATAGACGCTATGTTGAAAAGCTTGTTCGTTTAAAACGTAATTTCAAATCAGGTCTTGTCCTTATCTTTATCGGTGGCTTAATGATTTCTGTGCTACTTGGTAATGGGATGGGAATTATATGGCATGGCGAAGAGCTTTCGTGGAGTGAACCAATCGCTTCTGCAATCGCTTACGTTTTCTCAGGGATAAATGAAACCGTAGCCATTTCAGTGTTCTATTTCTCTTGGTGGGTGCATCTATTAATCTTGTTAACGTTTTTAGTTTATGTACCACAATCAAAACATGCGCATTTAATTGCTGGACCAGTTAACGTATTTTTTGGTCGTCTTTCAAATCCAGGAAAACTTGAAAAAATCGATTTTGAAGATGAAACGCAAGAAACATTCGGTGTTGGTAAAATTGAAGACTTTAGACAAAATCAACTTATCGACTTATATTCTTGCGTCGAATGTGGTCGTTGTACAAATATGTGTCCGGCAACAGGAACAGGGAAAATGTTATCACCGATGGATTTAATTTTAAAACTTCGTGATCATTTAACTGATAAAGGAGCAGCGGTAACATCAAAAGCACCGTGGGTTCCAGTTGTTGCTTTTAATAATACACAAGGAAATCAGTTAGCGATGATGGCAGCTGGAAAAGGACAACAAGAATCAGCGGCTACAGCGCTAGCGTACGATCCAAGTTTAATCGGAGATGTTATTACAGAAGAAGAGATTTGGGCATGTACAACGTGCCGTAACTGTGAGGACCAGTGCCCAGTTATGAATGAGCATGTTGACAAAATTATTGATTTACGCCGCTATCTCGTTTTAACAGAAGGGAAGATGGACGCGGAAGCGCAGCGTGCAATGACAAACATTGAGCGTCAAGGGAATCCGTGGGGACTGAATCGTAAAGAGCGTGAAACATGGCGCCAAGGTGACGATGAAGTAACAGTTCCAACTGTAAAGGAGAAATCAAAAGCTGGCGAAGAGTTTGAATACTTATTCTGGGTTGGATCAATGGGTTCGTATGACAATCGCAGTCAGAAGATTGCGATATCATTTGCGAAGCTAATGAACGAAGCAGGCATTTCATTCGCAATTCTTGGTAATAAGGAAAAGAACTCTGGTGATACACCGCGCCGCCTTGGAAATGAATTTGTATTCCAGGAAATGGCGACTAAAAATATTGAAGAATTTGAAAAAGCAGGAGTGAAGAAAATCGTTACGATTGACCCTCATGCTTATAACACTTTTAAAAATGAGTACCCGGACTTTGGCTTACAAGCAGAAGTCTATCATCATACAGAATTACTAGCTCAGTGGGTGAAGGAAGGACGTTTAAAACCTGTCCATTCTATTGAAGAGACAGTTACGTATCATGATTCCTGTTACTTAGGAAGATACAACGAAGTATACGAAGCACCGCGCGATATTCTAAAAGCAATTCCAGGTGTAAACCTTGTAGAAATGGCGCGTAACCGTGAAACGGGAATGTGCTGTGGTGCGGGTGGTGGCCTAATGTGGATGGAAGAAACGGCAGGTTCTCGTATTAACGTTGCTCGTACAGAACAAGCGCTAGCTGTGCAGCCGTCAATTATCGGTACAGGATGCCCGTATTGCTTAACGATGATTAGTGACGGTACGAAAGCGAAAGAAGTTGAAGAAACAGTTCAAACTCTGGACGTAACAGAGATTTTAGAACGCTCAGTTATCGGACAGAAGAAAGAAGCAATGTAGTTTGTAGGCATGCATCCAACTTTAGAAAGAGGTGCAATAATTGCACCTCTTCTAAGCGTAGGAATGCCGAGCGAGCGCTCGGTGCTAAAAAAAGAAATGGGGGAAAGAAACATGAGTAAAACAGTTATTTTAAGTGCTGCAAGAACACCGGTTGGAAAATTTGGAGGAACTTTAAAAGACGTGAAAGCAACAGAACTTGGAGGAATCGCAATTAAGGCAGCGCTTGAAAGAGCGAATGTTTCCGCTAGTGATGTTGAAGAAGTTATATTTGGAACGGTTATCCAAGGAGGGCAAGGACAAATTCCATCACGCCAAGCAGCAAGAGCGGCCGGCATTCCTTGGGAAGTGCAGACAGAAACAGTAAATAAAGTTTGTGCATCAGGACTTCGCGCAGTTACGTTAGCGGATCAAATTATTCGTACTGGTGATCAATCACTGATTGTAGCTGGTGGAATGGAATCGATGAGTAACAGCCCTTACATTTTACGAGGGGCAAGATGGGGATACAGAATGGGTAACAACGAAGTTATCGATTTAAACGTTGCAGACGGTTTAACATGCGCATTTTCAGGTATACACATGGGTGTTTATGGCGGAGAAGTTGCAAACGAGGATGGGATCTCCCGCGAAGCACAAGATGAATGGGCATATCGTAGCCATCAACGTGCGGTTTCGGCACATAAGGAAGGTCGTTTTGAAGAGGAGATTGTACCAGTAACAATTCAGCAAAGAAAAGGCGATCCTATCGTCGTGGCTAAGGATGAGGCGCCACGCGCGGATACAACGATTGAAAAATTAGCGAAATTAAAGCCTGTTTTTGATAAGACGTCGTCGGTGACAGCTGGTAATGCTCCTGGACTAAATGATGGCGGTGCTGCGCTTGTATTAATGAGCGAGGACAGAGCGAAGCAAGAAGGAAGAAAGCCATTAGCGACAATTTTGGCGCATACGGCGATTGCGGTAGAATCGAAGGATTTCCCAAGAACACCAGGTTATGCAATTAATGAATTGCTGAAAAAGACAGGTAAGACAATTGAAGACATAGATCTATTTGAAATCAATGAGGCATTTGCGGCGGTAGCAATTGCAAGTACAGAAATCGCAGGAATCGATCCGGAAAAATTGAATGTAAATGGTGGTGCTGTAGCAATGGGGCATCCAATTGGAGCGAGCGGAGCACGTATTATCGTTACACTTATCCATGCACTGAAGCAGCGCGGCGGTGGAATTGGAATTGCTTCTATTTGTAGCGGTGGCGGTCAAGGTGATGCAGTGATGATTGAGGTTCATTAATTTACGTTCAGGAAATTTTCGGTTTATTAACAACTTATATTAAGGGGGAAGAAAGAATGGGTGTACAAAAAATAGTTGTAATTGGTGCAGGGCAAATGGGTTCAGGTATCGCACAAGTGTGTGCAATGGCAGGCTATGATGTGAAAGTGCAAGATTTAAAGCAAGAGCAATTAGATAGAGGGCTAGCTGTTATTTCGAAAAATTTAGCCCGCCAAGTAGAAAAAGGTCGTATGAAGGAAGAAGAGAAAGAAGCGACTTTAAATCGTCTTACATGGACGCTCGATTTAAATAGTGTCAAAGAAGCGGATCTTATTATTGAAGCAGCTGTTGAGAAAATGGATATTAAAAAGAAAATTTTTGCGAATCTAGATGAAATTGCTCCAGAACACGCAATTTTAGCGACGAATACGTCATCTCTACCAATTACGGAAATTGCAGCGGTAACGAAACGTCCTGAGAAAGTAATCGGCATGCACTTTATGAATCCAGTTCCAGTTATGAAACTCGTTGAAATTATTCGTGGTTTAGCTACAGATGATGCAGTGTACGAAACGATTGAGGATATTACGAAAAAAATCGGGAAAGTGCCAGTTGAAGTAAATGATTTCCCAGGGTTTGTATCGAACCGTATTTTATTACCGATGATTAACGAAGCAATCTATACGTTATATGAAGGTGTAGCGACGAAAGAAGCGATTGATGAAGTAATGAAACTCGGTATGAATCATCCGATGGGACCACTTACATTAGCTGATTTTATCGGTTTAGATACGTGTTTATACATTATGGAAGTGTTGCATGAAGGATTAGGAGATAGTAAATATCGCCCATGTCCATTATTACGTAAGTATGTGAATGCAGGATGGTTAGGACGTAAAACGGGTCGTGGTTTCTACGTTTACGAATAAATTCCTCCCTTTATTAAAGTAGTGGTCTTACCAAATTATTAAAAAGATATATAGCAAACGGAGGCGAAGTACATGAATTTTCACTTTACTGAAGAGCAACAAATAATGAGGAAAATGGTTCGAGATTTTGCGCAGAAGGAAATAGCTCCCTTTGTTCCTAGTATGGAACAAGGGGTGTTCCCAAAAGAGATTTTGCAAAAGATGGGTGAGCTTGGACTAATGGGTATTCCAGCGCCTGCAAAATATGGCGGGGCAGAAATGGATTTTATTTCTTACATTCTAGCGATTGAAGAAATTTCAAAGGTAAGCGCAACGGTCGGTGTAATTTTAGCTGTACATACATCAGTTGGAATGAATCCGATTTTGTATTTCGGAACAGAAGAACAGAAGCAGAAGTATGTTTCTAAACTGGCGACTGGTGAATATTTAGGCGCATTTGCTCTAACAGAACCGAATGCAGGATCAGATGCAGGCAGTTTGAAATCAAGAGCTGTAAAGAAAGGCGATCACTACATCATTAATGGATCGAAAGTCTTTATTACAAATGGTGGTGAAGCAAGTACATATATCGTCTTCGCGTCTACAAATCCAGAGGCGGGGAAAAGCGGGATTTCAGCATTTATAGTAGAGAAAGATACACCAGGCTTAATCATCGGAAAAGATGAGCATAAGATGGGGCTTCTTGGTTCTCGTACAGTGCAACTTACGTTTGAAGATATGAAAGTGCCGGCTGAGAATTTGCTTGGTGAAGAAGGACAAGGATTTAAGGTGGCAATGGCGAATTTAGATGTTGGGCGAATTGGAATCGGAGCGCAGGCATTAGGAATCGCGGAAGCGGCGCTTGCAAGTGCGATTGATTATGCGAAAGAGCGTGAGCAATTCGGAAAGCCAATTGTGGCGCAGCAAGGAATCGGATTCAAACTTGCAGATATGGCGACTAGCGTAGAAGCAGCGCGATTACTTGTATACAGAGCGGCATCGCTAAGAGCACAAGGATTACCATGCGGTAAAGAAGCTTCTATTGCGAAATTATTTGCTTCTAAGACGGCTGTTGAAGTTGCGATTGAAGCAGTGCAAGTATTTGGTGGTTATGGTTATACGAAAGATTATCCAGTAGAAAGATTTTTCCGTGATGCGAAGATCACACAAATATATGAAGGAACGAGCGAAATACAAAAGCTTGTAATTAGTCGAGCTTTATAAAAAGGCAGAGGGGGAGACGGGAATGCATTTTAAATTATCAGAAGAACATGAAATGATAAGGAAAATGGTTCGGGATTTTGCAAGGAATGAAGTAGCACCGACAGCAGCAGAGCGTGATGAGGAAGAGCGATTTGATCGCGCTTTATTCGATCAAATGGCAGAGCTTGGTTTGACCGGTATTCCGTGGCCTGAAGAATACGGCGGAATTGGAAGCGATTACTTGGCGTATGTAATTGCCGTTGAAGAATTATCCCGCGTCTGTGCTTCTACAGGTGTAACGTTGTCTGCACATACTTCACTTGCTGGATGGCCAATTTTTAAATTTGGAACGGAAGAGCAAAAACAAAAGTTTTTGCGCCCAATGGCTGAAGGGAAGAAAATTGGTGCATATGGCTTAACAGAACCAAGCTCTGGATCAGATGCTGGTGGAATGAGGACGACTGCAAAACGAGATGGAGACCATTACATTTTAAATGGTTCGAAAATCTTTATTACAAATGGCGGCATTGCTGATATTTATGTTGTTTTTGCATTAACAGATCCTGATTCGAAGCAGCGCGGCACAAGTGCATTTATTGTGGAGAGTGATACGCTAGGGTTTTCAGTTGGGAAGAAGGAAAGTAAGTTAGGAATTCGCTCTTCGCCAACGACTGAAATTATGTTTGAAGACTGCCGTATTCCTGCAAGGAATCTGCTAGGGGAAGAGGGCCAAGGATTTAAAGTTGCGATGCAAACGTTAGATGGCGGTCGTAATGGTATTGCGGCGCAAGCGGTTGGGATTGCACAATCCGCTTTAGATGCTTCTGTAGAATATGCAAGAGAACGTCATCAGTTTGGGAAGCCAATTGCGGCGCAACAAGGAATTGGCTTTAAACTTGCAGATATGGCAACGGATGTAGAGGCAGCGCGTCTTTTAACATATCAAGCGGCTTGGCTTGAATCTGAAGGGCTTCCGTACGGGAAAGAGTCAGCGATGTCAAAAGTATTTGCAGGTGATACAGCGATGAAGGTAACGACTGAAGCAGTACAAGTATTTGGTGGTTATGGTTATACGAAAGATTATCCAGTAGAGCGTTATATGCGCGATGCAAAGATTACACAAATATATGAGGGAACACAAGAGATTCAAAGGCTTGTAATTTCTCGTATGTTAACGAAGTAGGAACGAAAGCGTAGGTATTTTCCTACGCTTTTTACTTCCAAAAATAATAGAGAGAGGTGAAGGGATGGTTAAACATAATGTACATGCGTCAGTGAAAGATGAAAAATTAGTTGCGTTAAGGCGTGAACAAATGATTAAAGGTGCGGTGCAGCTGTTTAAGCAAAAAGGATTCCCGCGTACAACAACGAGAGAAATTGCGAAAGCGGCTGGATTTAGTATCGGAACACTTTATGAATACATTCGCACAAAAGATGATGTATTATATTTAGTTTGTGATAGTATTTATGAACATGTAAAAGAGCGGTTAGAGGAAGTAGTGTGTACAGAGAAGGGAAGTATAGAAAGCTTAAAGATAGCGATAACGAATTACTTTAAAGTGATGGATGAATTGCAAGAAGAAGTATTAATTATGTATCAAGAGGTACGTTTTTTACCGAAAGAATCACTCCCATATGTATTAGAAAAAGAGTTTCAGATGGTCGGGATGTTTGAGAATATTTTAGAGCAGTGTACGGAAAATGGGACATTTACACTAAATAAAAAGGAAATACAGCTTCTTGCACATAATATTTTCATACAAGGACAAATGTGGGGATTTAGACGTTGGGCCCTGCAAAAACTGTATACTCTCGAAGAATATACAGAAATGCAAATTAGGTATGTACTGCAAGGTGCGCATATGTTTCCGAAATAAGGAATGGACAAATTATAATTTTATCCCGTTTTTTTTTGTAGCATATTTGTGCGACTTTTGTTTATAATGAATAGTATGGATTTTTTTAAGCAGACCGTTGTATATAAGGTTATATTTGAAGAAAGGAAGTGCCGCATAAGTGAATTTTAAGCAATATTCACCAGAAGAGCTAAAAGAATGTTCAATGATTGAAGTTGTACATAGCGTTTTAGGGAATAAAAGACAAGCAACGACATTCAACGAGTTGGTTCAAGAAATCGCTCAAGTGCTGGGACTATCTCAAGGGCAAGTTAATACGAAACTCGCACAATTTTATACAGATTTAAACATCGATGGACGTTTCATTAATTTAGGAGAAAATCGTTGGGGGCTACGCAGCTGGTACCCATATGAGCAAATTGATGAAGAAATTCTGCCTCAGCCAAAACCGAAGAAGAAACGTAAAGTTGAAGAGGACGGTTTTGACGACTACATCGAAGAAGATGAAGATGAATTCGGCGATGCAGAAGGAAATGCAGACCAAGAAGAAGATGTAGAAGATTTGGACAAGGTTCTTGAAGAAGAAGACGCAGATGATGAAGATGATCTTGATGATGTAGAAGAAGATGATGAAGACTTCGCAGAAGAAGAACTTGAGTACGATGAAACTGAAGAAGAAGAAGAGGAAGAGCGTTAGTTCTTGACTTTTCATTATCGTCCATGTAGAATCATTTTTGGGCTCTTTAAAAAAGGACGATAATACTTTTAAAGTGTAAATATAAAAGAAAATTGCTCCCTACTTATTACTTTATGTGATGAGGGGAGCAATTTTCTTTTTTGTTTTTTGTTTAGAAAATAAAAAGAGCCTAACAATAAGATAGATACAGTGTTATCTACATACGTTGCGCTTTGCAACGGTGATTATATAACAACGAAGTAGAAGGGAGTATTTTCATGACTAAGTATATTTTTGTAACAGGCGGTGTAGTATCGTCTTTAGGTAAAGGTATTACAGCAGCATCTCTTGGAAGACTTTTAAAAAATCGTGGTTTAAACGTAACTATTCAAAAGTTTGATCCATACATTAACGTAGACCCAGGGACTATGAGCCCATACCAACACGGTGAGGTATTCGTAACAGATGATGGTGCAGAAACGGACTTAGACCTAGGTCACTATGAGCGTTTTATCGACATCAACTTAAATAAATACAGCAACGTAACAACAGGTAAAATTTACTCTTCAGTTCTTCAAAAAGAGCGTCGTGGTGAATATTTAGGAGGAACAGTTCAAGTTATTCCTCACATTACTAACGAAATTAAAGAACGTGTATATCGTTCTGGGCGCGAAACAAACGCCGACGTTGTTATTACAGAAATCGGTGGAACTGTTGGTGATATCGAGTCTCTACCATTCTTAGAAGCAATTCGTCAAATTAAGAGCGACATCGGTCGTGACAATGTAATGTACATTCACTGTACGTTAATCCCGTACTTAAAAGCAGCGGGTGAAATGAAAACAAAACCAACGCAACATAGCGTTAAAGAGCTTCGCAGCTTAGGTATTCAGCCGAACATTATCGTTGTTCGTACAGAATTACCTGTTTCTCAGGACATGAAAGACAAGCTTGCATTATTCTGTGACATCGATACAAAAGCAGTTATCGAAGCACGCGATGCAGATACTTTATATGCGGTTCCATTAGCTCTTCAAGAACAAAACATGGACCAAATCGTTTGCGATCACTTAAAATTAGACAATCCTGCTGCAGATATGACAGATTGGACTGCACTAGTTAATAAAGTACGTAACCTTTCTAAGAAAACAAAAATTGCTCTTGTTGGTAAATACGTAGAGCTTCAAGACGCATATATTTCTGTTGTAGAAGCACTTCGTCATGCAGGTTATTCATTCGACACAGATGTAGAAGTGAAATGGGTAAACGCTGAGCACGTAACAGCAGAGAACGTAAAAGAATTAGTTGGCGACACAGATGGTATCCTTGTACCAGGTGGCTTCGGCGATCGTGGTGTAGAAGGTAAAATCGTTGCAATTCAATATGCTCGTGAAAACAAAGTTCCATTCTTAGGAATTTGCCTAGGTATGCAACTTGCATCAATCGAATTTGCACGTAACGTATTAGGATTAGAAGGAGCTAACTCTTCTGAAATTAATCCTGACACACCTTATGCAATTATCGATTTATTACCAGAACAAAAAGATGTAGAAGATTTAGGTGGTACACTTCGCCTTGGTCTATACCCATGTAAGCTTGCTGAAGAAACAAATGCTTACAATGCTTACAACGAGCCGGTTATATATGAGCGTCATCGTCATCGTTATGAGTTCAACAATCAATTCCGTCCAGATATGGAAAAAGAAGGATTTGTATTCTCTGGTACAAGCCCAGACGGTCGTCTAGTGGAAATTATTGAATTACAAGATCATCCTTGGTTCGTGGCAGCACAGTTCCATCCAGAACTTGTATCTCGTCCAAACCGTCCGCAACCATTGTTCCATGATTTCGTAAGTGCTTCTATTACGAATAAAGAGAGCAAGTAATAAAAAAAAGCGCCTGAAATAGGGCGCTTTTTTTAATATTCGTTTAACATTTCATCAATTGTAAATTTCAATCCGTGATAAGCAAATAAAGCTATAATTAAACTTGGGAACCCGTAGCGGTTACCTTCATCATCTGGAATAAGACCTTTTAACAGCTTTGTATCAATATGTACATCTGTATATTGTTCCAGTGATTCAGCACCTTCTTGAATAGCCGAGATTCCAACGATAGATTGGCCTTCTTCATGAAGTTTTTTCGCGGTTTTTATAATTTCTTCATCTGTCGAAAAACGACTAATAAGAAGGACGCGGTCCGCAGAAGTCACTGCCGCCAGTTCACCGTTTTCTATTAAACGTTTTGCTTGTTTCATTGGTTCGGCGCCAAATAATGCTTCTGAAACAATACCCTCCATTTCGTTTGTACCATGCAAGTAAATAAAGCCGTCGCCAACTAACGCCTGGGCAAGTAGACGAGCGCTATCTTCTATATTCATTTCCTCTTTTTGAGAAATTCTGGAGAAATATCCACTTAATTGAGTTGAGAAAATTTTTAACATGTTGTTGCTCCTTTCTTTCGTGTTAGCTGGTTCTCATTATAGCTTATTTTTTTTGGAAAGGGGAAATAGTAGGGTGGCATAACAAAATAGGAAACGGTAAAATAAGAAAGAATAGGAAGGGATTTGGCAAAGAGTAGCGAAAATAAACCGATAAGATATAAGAAGCTTTAAATCTTGTACTTACACAGAAAGGTTGGGAGTTATGGAAGGAAAAATTTTAATCGTTGATGATCAATATGGCATTCGTGTTTTATTGCATGAAGTGTTCCAAAAAGAAGGTTATCAGACGTTCCAAGCAGCGAATGGATTTCAAGCTTTAGATATCGTGAAAAAAGATAATCCAGATTTAGTAGTGTTAGATATGAAAATCCCAGGTAKGGATGGTATAGAGATTTTAAAACATGTAAAAGAAATTGATGAGAGTATTAAAGTGATTTTAATGACTGCTTATGGAGAATTGGATATGATTCAAGAAGCGAAAGATTTAGGAGCTTTAATGCACTTTGCTAAACCGTTTGATATTGATGAGATTCGTCAAGCAGTGAGAGATCAGCTTGCTGTAGAGGCGTAAAAAATGAATTTTTTATAAAAAATATGGAAAAAAGCGTTTACATGGACTATTGAGCAGGTGAATACAGTTGAGTTTTTGAGTACAAGTTGTTATCCTATTGAGTGTAGAAAGAAGTCCGGTATGTAAATATACATATTTTACCTTATTCTGGTCATACTACCAGCGATAAGAATTTATCGGATACAAAAAACGTTTTTTAGGAGGATTCACCATGCCTTTAGTTTCTATGAAAGAAATGCTAAACACAGCACTAGAAGGAAAATACGCAGTTGGTCAATTCAACATGAACAACTTAGAGTGGACTCAAGCTATCTTAGCTGCTGCGGAAGAAGAAAAATCTCCTGTAATCTTAGGTGTATCTGAGGGTGCAGCTCGTCATATGACTGGTTTCAAAACAGTTGTAGCTATGGTTAAAGCTTTAATCGAAGAAATGAACATTTCTGTTCCTGTAGCGATTCACCTTGACCATGGTTCAAGCTTCGAAAAATGTAAAGAAGCAATCGATGCAGGTTTCACATCTGTAATGATCGACGCTTCTCACCACCCATTCGATGAGAACGTTGAAACTACTAAAAAAGTGGTAGAATACGCACATGCTCGTAACGTATCTGTAGAAGCTGAGCTTGGTACAGTTGGCGGACAAGAAGATGACATCATCGCTGAAGGCGTTATCTACGCTAATCCTGAAGAGTGTAAACACCTTGTTGAAGCAACAGGTATCGATTGCCTAGCTCCAGCTTTAGGTTCTGTACACGGTCCTTACAAAGGTGAGCCTAACTTAGGATTCGCTGAAATGGAACAAGTTCGCGACTTCACTGGCGTACCTTTAGTATTACACGGTGGTACTGGTATCCCAACTGCTGATATCGTAAAAGCTATTTCTTTAGGTACTTCAAAAATTAACGTAAACACTGAGAACCAAATTGAGTTTACAAAAGCTGTTCGTGAAGCATTAAACAAAGACCAAGAAGTTTACGATCCTCGTAAATATATTGGACCTGGCCGCGACGCTATTAAAGCAACTGTTGCTGGTAAAATGCGTGAGTTCGGTTCTAACGGTAAAGCGTAAGAATAAAATTCCGTTTTGGAAACCGTCTAGTCTTTTAGACGGTTTCCTTTCGTTGTATAATGAAAGCGTGAACAAGTCTAAAGATTTTATAAAGTGAATTTTTGGTTTGCGAATATAGAAAATAATGTGCATAGTCCTATTAATAAATGTGGTAAGTATCTGAATTGAGGAATTTGATTCGATGAATAGTTAATCTTCATCTATTTGTACAGCAGGGGAGCTACAGGTGATGGTTTTCTACTTATTGGGTTTCAGGATGGAAAGAGTGATTGAGATTCTTAAGGGGGAATCTTCTACTTCTTCTTATAAAGAAGTAGAAGATAAATACATTCACAAGAAGGGAGCTCAATATGGAAAAATTGCTAATTGAAGGCGGAAGAGCTTTAAATGGAATGATTCGCGTGAGTGGTGCAAAGAACAGTGCTGTTGCACTAATTCCAGCGACAATTTTAGCAGATACTCCAGTAACTATCGGTGGCGTTCCTAATATTTCGGACGTGAAAATATTAGGAGACTTACTAGAGGAAATTGGAGGGAAAGTAACTTATGGGCAGGAAGAAGAGATKGTAGTCGATCCTTCTAACATGGTTGCGATGCCTTTACCAAATGGAAAAGTGAAAAAATTGCGCGCCTCTTATTATTTAATGGGTGCAATGCTTGGCCGTTTTAAAAAAGCTGTTATTGGGCTTCCAGGTGGATGTCATTTAGGGCCACGACCGATTGATCAGCATATTAAAGGGTTTGAAGCGTTAGGGGCACATGTTACAAATGAACAAGGTGCCATTTATTTAAGAGCAGATGAACTACGTGGAGCGCGTATTTATTTAGATGTTGTTAGTGTAGGAGCTACGATTAATATTATGCTAGCGGCTGTACGAGCGAAAGGTAGAACTGTTATTGAAAATGCAGCAAAAGAACCAGAGATTATTGATGTAGCTACATTGTTAACGAGTATGGGAGCGCGTATTAAAGGTGCTGGTACAGACGTAATCCGAATTGATGGTGTGGATTCTTTACATGGTTGTCACCACACTATCATTCCAGATCGTATTGAAGCTGGTACGTATATGATTTTAGGAGCAGCGTCAGGAGGAGAAGTAACAGTTGATAATGTTATTCCTCAGCATTTAGAATCCGTTACTGCGAAGCTAAGAGAAGCTGGTGTTCAAGTTGAAACGAACGATGACCAAATTACAGTGAACGGCAATAGAAAGTTAAAAGTAGTTGATGTAAAAACGCTTGTATATCCAGGGTTTCCAACAGATTTACAACAGCCGTTTACAACGCTTTTAACAAAAGCGCATGGAACAGGAGTTGTAACTGATACAATTTACAGCGCACGTTTCAAGCATATTGATGAATTGCGCCGTATGAACGCACAGATTAAAGTAGAAGGCCGTTCAGCGATTGTGACTGGACCTGTTTTATTGCAAGGTGCGAAGGTGAAAGCGAGTGATTTACGAGCTGGTGCGTCCCTTGTTATTGCGGGTTTAATGGCAGATGGCATTACAGAAGTAACGGGACTTGATCATATTGATCGAGGTTACGAAAATATAGTAGACAAGCTTAAAGGGCTTGGTGCAAACATTTGGCGAGAACAAATGACAAAGCAAGAAATTGAAGAAATGAAGAATGCATAAAGTGAAACTTTAATCAGTATGGGATATCCCATGCCGATTATTAGCCCTCACCAATCGGGATAAGGTGGTGATACTTCCGTTAATGGGGAGCGAAGAATCACTACTAACGGAAGTACACTTTATAGAAAAACACGGTTCACAAAATACGGCAGAAATATAAAGACTTAAAGGAGAGGGATTATTGTGGAAAGAAGTTTATCTATGGAGTTAGTACGTGTAACAGAGGCTGCGGCATTATCATCAGCGCGTTGGATGGGGCTCGGAAAAAAAGATGAGGCAGATGGTGCAGCAACATCAGCTATGCGTGATGTATTTGATACAATTCCGATGAAAGGTACAGTTGTAATTGGCGAAGGTGAAATGGATGAAGCGCCAATGCTATATATCGGAGAGAAATTGGGTACAGGATATGGACCACGCGTAGACGTTGCAGTTGATCCTTTAGAAGGGACCAATATCGTAGCGGCTGGCGGCTGGAATGCGCTTGCTGTTATTGCAATTGCAGATCACGGCAATTTGTTACATGCTCCTGACATGTACATGGATAAAATAGCGGTTGGTCCAGAAGCGGTTGGTGCAGTTGATATTGACGCACCTATTATCGACAACTTACGTGCAGTTGCGAAAGCGAAAAATAAAGATATCGAAGATGTTGTAGCGACAGTTTTAAACCGTCCACGTCATCAAGCAATTATCGAAGAAATTCGTAAAGCTGGTGCTCGTATTAAATTAATTAACGATGGAGATGTAGCTGGAGCAATCAATACAGCATTTGACCGTACCGGTGTAGATATTTTATTCGGTTCTGGTGGAGCACCTGAAGGTGTATTAGCTGCGGTTGCATTAAAATGCTTAGGTGGAGAAATTCACGGGAAGCTCTTACCTCAAAACGAAGCTGAATTAGCGCGTTGCAAAAAAATGGGTATTGAAGATATCAATCGTATCCTTCGTATGGAAGACTTAGTAAAAGGTGACGATGCAATCTTTGCAGCAACAGGTGTAACAGACGGAGAACTATTACGAGGCGTTCAATTTAAAGGTAGCGTCGGAACAACACAATCCCTTGTTATGCGTGCAAAATCAGGCACAGTACGCTTCGTAGACGGCCGCCATAGCTTAAATAAAAAACCGAATTTGGTTATTAAATAAAAAGCGTAAGCGGCTCGTTTAGAATCGCAGGGCATTGGAGCTCTCGACCTTGAAGCGCTCTTTGCTTCGAGTGAGAGAGCGAAATGACCGGAGATTCTAGCCGCTGGAACTGGATTAAATAAAAGAAAAAATGCCTTATCTATTCTGCCTTAAAATCAGGCGAGTAGAAAAAAGAAAGAAATATGAAAAGCGAAGATAAATTTTCTTGTCTTCGCTTCTTGTATTTGTGTTTCAATGTATTGATTAAAACTAGATAAAAGGGTTACAATAGTGAATATTACCCTACTTGAACTTATTGCCTTTCATTATTATTTATTTGCCTTCCGTATTTTTCCCCTTTACCCATGTGAAAAGAGAAAAACGTTAAAGTGTGGTGTCTGAATGAATTTGTCAATTGCAGCATTAGAAAACATGAAATTAAAAGAGTTATACGAGCTTGCGAAGGAATTTAAGATTTCGTATTACAGCAAGTTAACGAAAAAAGAGCTAATCTTCTCTATCTTAAAAGCTCGAGCAGAAAAAGAAGGTTTCTTTTTCATGGAAGGCGTATTAGAAATTATTCAATCAGAAGGATTTGGATTCTTACGTCCTATCAATTATTCTCCAAGCTCAGAAGATATTTATATCTCGGCTTCGCAAATTCGTCGTTTCGATTTACGTAATGGAGATAAGGTTTCTGGTAAAGTACGACCTCCGAAAGAAAATGAGCGCTATTTTGGATTGCTACAAGTTGAAGCTGTAAATGGAGATGATCCAGACTCAGCAAAAGAGCGTGTACATTTCCCTGCATTAACACCGTTATATCCAGATCGCCAAATGAAATTGGAGACGGAAACGAAAAAGTTACCGACACGCATCATGGATTTAATCGCACCAGTTGGATTTGGACAACGTGGTTTAATTGTTGCGCCTCCAAAGGCTGGTAAAACAAGTCTGTTAAAAGAAATTGCACACAGTGTTACAACAAATCATCCGGAAGCAGAATTAATTGTACTTTTAATTGATGAGCGTCCAGAGGAAGTAACAGATATTGAACGTTCTGTTAAAGGTGATGTTGTAAGTTCTACTTTTGATGAAGTGCCAGAGAATCATATTAAAGTAGCTGAGCTTGTATTAGAGCGTGCAATGCGTCTTGTAGAACATAAAAGAGACGTTGTCATTTTAATGGATAGTATTACCCGTTTAGCGCGTGCTTACAACCTTGTTATTCCACCGAGTGGTAGAACCTTATCGGGTGGTATTGATCCAGCTGCTTTTCATAGACCGAAGCGTTTCTTCGGGGCTGCGCGTAATATCGAAGAGGGCGGTAGCTTAACGATTTTAGCAACAGCGCTTGTTGATACAGGGTCTCGTATGGATGATGTAATTTACGAGGAGTTTAAAGGAACTGGAAATATGGAACTTCACTTAGATCGCTCATTAGCTGAGCGCCGTATCTTCCCAGCGATTGATATTCGTCGCTCTGGTACGCGTAAAGAAGACCTATTAATTCCGAAAGAACATTTAGACAAACTATGGGGTATTCGTAAAACAATGCGTGATACACCAGACTTTGTTGAAGGCTTCTTACGTAAACTTCGTCAAACAAAGACAAATGAAGAATTTTTACAAAACATTGTTGCAGACTCAAAAAGGTATGTAGCAACTAAGTAAAGGGAAAAGATTGGGACTCGCTTATTTCGTAGTAAGCGAGTTTTTTATGTTTTTAAGGGAATATTAGAGCGAGTAATATATGGAAATAATTTTGTTTTTTGGGATGAAAATCATATTTGGGTCGAGAGCTTGAAGTGTCCTACGATTCTGAGCGAGCCGCTTGCGCTTTTAATTGATATCCAGTTCCAGCGGCTAGCTCTTCGTGTCTAAGAACCTCCCGCACTAAAGGTAAAAAGCACCTTTTGTGCGAGAGAACCTTAGCCAATCAGAGCTAAGCGAGCCGCCTCCACTTTTAATTTTAAAAAGACAAAAACAGGTAGTTGCAAAATGGAGTTAGCCTTGTTATAATTTCATCATATGTGTTTCATCAATATAGTTGTGTAAGCAGCTGAAGATGAAAAACTCTGTTTCGAAAATGATTCAGGGCGGAAGGAGATGAAAAGAATGAAAGCAGGAATCCATCCAAATTACAATAAAGTTGTATTTATGGACACGAACACTGGCTTCAAATTCTTAAGCGGGTCTACAAAAGGCTCTAGCGAAACTGTTGAGTGGGAAGATGGTAACACTTATCCATTACTAAAAATTGAGATCAGTTCTGATTCTCACCCATTCTACACTGGACGTCAGAAGTTTGCTACTGCAGACGGACGTGTTGACCGCTTCAATAAGAAATACGGTATTAAGTAATAAAGAACATAAAACAGGCAAGTGTATGTATTCGCTTGTCTGTTTTTTTTGCGAAAATATTAAACCTTTACCCTACTTTAGATTAGGAAAGTAGATGAAAGGAGAGCTCAATGTACTTAATGAATCAAAATGGTTGGATTGAAGTGATTTGCGGGAGTATGTTTTCTGGAAAATCAGAAGAGCTCATCCGCCGTATACGCCGTACGCAATTTGCGAAACAACATGCGATTGTATTTAAACCATGTATTGATAATCGTTATAGTGAAGAAGATGTTGTATCACATAATGGATTAAAGGTTAAAGCAGTTCCTGTTTCAGCTTCAAAAGATATATTTAACCATGTAACAGAAGAAATGGATGTTATTGCAATCGATGAGGTACAATTTTTTGATGGGGACATTGTGGAAGTGGTGCAAGTATTGGCAAATCGTGGCTATCGTGTCATTGTAGCTGGATTAGACCAAGATTTCCGTGGTCTACCATTTGGACAAGTTCCTCAGCTGATGGCGATTGCTGAACATGTAACTAAATTGCAGGCAGTTTGTTCTGAATGTGGATCTCCTGCAAGTCGTACGCAACGTTTAATCGATGGAGAACCAGCGGCATTTGATGATCCAATTATTTTAGTTGGGGCTTCAGAATCGTATGAACCACGTTGTCGTCATTGTCATGCAGTACCTACAAAACAAAGATAAATGAAACTCGCTATGTAGAGCGGGTTTTTTTCGAAAATAGATGAAGATTGGTGGCGAGCTCTTCGTATCTAAGAACCTCCGCTACTCAAGGTAAAAAGCACCTTTTGTACGAGAGAACCTTAGCTATTCTGAGCGAGCCGCTTGCGCTTTTAAATATTATCTAGCTCCAGCGGCTAGAATGGTCGGTGGTTTCGCTTCTTCCTGCGAGGCAAAGAGCGCCTCTCTGTCAGAAGCTCCAACCTCCTCCCATTCTGAGCGAGCCGCTTGTGCTTTTAAATATAATTTGCGTTTTTTTGATTAAGTACCATATACTATTTGTATTAGATACTAGGATGTAGAGGTGAATGGTGTGTTAGATCGTTTGCAAGCTGTAGAAGATCGTTATGAGAAGTTGAATGAGTTGTTAAGTGACCCAGAGGTTATTAGCGATACAAATAAGCTTCGTGAGTATTCAAAAGAGCAATCTGATATTCAGGATACGGTAGAGGTGTACCGTGAGTATAAAGATGTTCGTGAGCAATTACGAGATGCAAAAGCAATGTTAGAAGATAAGTTAGACGCTGATATGCGTGACATGGTAAAAGAAGAGGTTTCTGAGTTAGAAGGTCAAGAAAAAGTATTATCAGAGCGTCTGAAAGTTTTACTTGTTCCAAAAGACCCTAATGATGATAAAAACGTTATCGTTGAGGTTCGTGGTGCTGCTGGTGGTGACGAGGCAGCTTTATTTGCTGGTGATTTATATCGTATGTATAGCCGTTATGCTGAGGTGCAAGGTTGGAAAACTGAAATTATCGAAGCGAGCTATACAGAGTTAGGTGGATATAAAGAGATTATCTTTATGATTAACGGTAAAGGTGCTTTCGCTAAGCTGAAATTCGAGAATGGTGCTCACCGTGTACAACGTGTTCCTGAAACGGAATCTGGTGGACGTATTCATACATCTACAGCAACTGTAGCTGTATTACCAGAGGCAGAAGAAGTAGAAATTAATATTCATGAAAAAGATGTTCGTGTTGATACGTTTGCTTCTAGTGGCCCTGGTGGACAAAGCGTTAATACAACGATGTCAGCGGTACGTTTAACACATTTACCGACTGGTGTAGTTGTATCTTGTCAGGATGAGAAATCACAAATTAAGAATAAAGAAAAAGCGATGAAAGTATTACGCGCACGTGTTTATGATAAGTTTAGACAAGAAGCGCAAGCTGAGTATGATCAAAACCGTAAACAAGCTGTTGGTACGGGAGATCGTTCAGAGCGTATTCGTACGTATAATTTCCCGCAAAACCGTGTTACAGACCATCGAATCGGTTTAACGATTCAAAAGCTAGATCAAATCCTACAAGGTAAGTTAGATGATTTCATCAATGCCTTAGTGATGGAAGATCAGGCTCAAAAGATGGAGGCAGCTGAGTAATGCGTGTCTATGAAGCCCTGAAATGGGCTTCTTCTTTTTTACAGGAAAATGGACGAGATGAAAATGCGGGAGAAATTGTCCTTTGTCATGTATTAAAGACGAACAGAACCGGAATGCTCATGAATATGCGTGAAGAAATAACTGCGGAACAAGAGAAAAGTTTTGCACAATTTATCCACAAGCACGTAGAAGGTACTCCGATCCAATATATGCTCGGTTATGAAATGTTTTATGGCCGCTCATTCTTTGTAAATGAAGAGGTATTGATACCAAGACCGGAAACAGAGGAACTTATAGTTGGGGTGCTAGAGAGAATTGAGCGCCATTTCGGTAATGAGGAGCTTCACATAGCGGATATTGGAACAGGTAGTGGAGCGATTTCTATTACGCTCGCTTTAGAAAATAAAAATCTTCATGTGTATACAGTAGATATCGCGCAGGAGTCGATTGAAGTTGCAAAAGAAAATGCAAAAACTTTAGGGGCGGATGTAACGTTCTATCACGGCGATTTACTGTCTCCGTTTTATGAAACAGGTCAGAAGTTAGATGTTGTTGTTTCCAATCCTCCGTACATACCAGAGGAAGATTGGCGTGGTCTTTCTACTGTTGTGAAGGAGCATGAGCCGAAGCGTGCGCTTGTTGGTGGGGAAGATGGACTAGATTTCTATCGTCGTTTTATGGAGGAATTGCCGAATGTATTACAGAAAAAGGCGATTGTGGCGTTTGAAATTGGTGTAGGGCAAGGTGAAGATGTGAAAGCATTATTACAGCAAACTTTCCCGCGCGCTCAAGTTGAAGTTGTATTTGACATTAATGGAAAAGATCGCATGGTATTTGCAGAGATGGAGTAAGGTATAAGCCTTACTCTATTTTTTGTATGAAAAATTCGTAACTACTCAGCCATACATTTCATTTGGAATTTTGGTAAGGAGTATTATTCCAGTGAAAATACGCACCTTATTACCTATAGATTGCTGTCATAAAGATAAAAATGGACATACACTTTGTTACCTGTCTTTGTTTTAAAACTTTGTGCGTGGCAGGAAAAGGCCCTGACCGCTCCTATACATAGCCAGTCCCTCTCGCCAATGAAAAAATGCTTTTCTATCGGTTTTTTACATAGATTTTGAATTTAATAGTTTAGAAAGATGAAAGTCTGTCCACACTGTTTGTAGAAGGGACGGTGGAGGAAATGAAAAAACAAGTTATTGCTTATCTTCTTCTATTATTAATTGGTGCACAGTTGCTTGTGCAGTTTGGATATATGAAAGCTGATGCGAAAGGGCCTTCAGTTATTCCGAAAGAGGCCGTTCGATTACGGATTTTAGCAAATAGTGATTCAGATGAAGATCAGGCATTAAAACGTAAAGTACGTGATGAAGTGAAAGCGCAAATTGATGGATGGGTAGCGGATTTAACGTCATTTGAAGAAGCGCGAAAAGTAATTCAAAATCATATTCCTGAAATTGAAAAGACAGTGGAGAATACGCTGAAAAGAGAAGGAAGTAAAGAGGCATTTCAAGTGAAATTCGGTAAGAATGTGAAGTTTCCTACAAAGGTATATGGGAATTTTATTTATCCGGCAGGAGAATATGAAGCGGTACTTATTACAATTGGAAAAGGTGAAGGTGCAAACTGGTGGTGTGTATTATTTCCACCGATGTGTTTCTTAGATTTTTCAAGTGGTACAGCTGTAAGGAAAGAAGAACATGTTGTGAAAGCTGAATCTCCTGAAGAGGAGCAGGTGAGACAACCAGATGAGGAAGTAGTGGATGTACCGGAGAAGAAAGTGGATAAGGTGAAAGAAACGAAAGTAGTAAAGCCGGAAAAAGCTGAAAAAGTAACAGTCCAGGAAAAGAAAGTAGTAAAACATGAAACGCAAGTAGAAGAACAGCCTGTAAAAAAAGTAGAAACAACAACTGTGGAAAAAGTGGAAAAACCTGTGGAGCAAAAACAAGAAAAGGAAAATGAGTATGTAACAGTAGAAGAGGAAGAAGAAAAACCAGAGGTTAAATTATTTATCGTCGAAGTTTTTACATCTTTATTCTCTAAATAGTACTATTACTAAATCCTTCCTCATATATATCAATGAGGAGGGATTTACTATGAAGAACGTGTATTTTGCTACGAAAGCAGATGTAGAAAGATTGCATTCTTTTTTCGGACAAGCTAATAAAAAAGATGATAAAATAAATGAGTTGTACGCACAATTTATGATCTTGGAAGAGGCGGGAGAAATACGAGCGGTAGTTGGATATGAACAAGGTGGGGAAAATGCACTTATCCGTTCTTGTTTATTCACACCTAATGTGGATAAACAGACTTTCTTATATTTTTTTGAGATGTTTTTGCAGTATATGAAAGAAAAAGATATTCGACAATTGTACTTACTCACAAATCATCCACAATCTGTGACAATCTTTCAGTTTTTTAACTTTGTCATTATAGAGAAAGAGGAAGTGCCAGAGGAAATTCGACAGTTAGAACACTTTTGTAAAAATATAAAAGAGCTAAATGCAATAATACTAAATTGTCAGCTATTCACAAAGTTATCCACGGATTAACAAGGTTTATCCACATTTTGTGGATAAACCTTGTTTGTCTTTTGTATAAATCTCATAGTAAACTAAAAATAGACAAGTATTTCATGGTAGAAAAGGACGTGGGAAAAAATGCATACAAATATGTGGGTTGTGGATAATGTTGTGGAAAGAAAAAAATATTATCCACAATTAAAAGAAGCAGCGAGATTATTAAGAGAAAATGAAGCGGTGGCCTTCCCAACGGAAACGGTATATGGGTTAGGAGCAAACGCAATGGATGATGAAGCGATAGCGAAAATTTTTGAAGCGAAAGGGAGACCGAGCGATAATCCACTGATTGTCCACATAGGAACAAAATCTCAGTTAGATGGTATCGTAAGAGAAATTCCGCCGGTTGCAGAAAAGTTAATGGAGCATTTTTGGCCAGGACCATTAACAATTATTTTACCGAGAAAAAAAGGGATTTCAGAGAGGGTTACGGCCGGACTTAATACAGTCGGAGTGAGGATGCCGGATCATCCAGTAGCGCTCGCTCTTATTGAAGAGGCAAACGTGCCTGTTGCGGCACCGAGTGCGAATCGTTCAGGACGCCCAAGTCCAACGTTAGCTTCTCATGTGTATGAAGATTTAAACGGGAAAATTGCTGGTATTGTTGATGGCGGGGCAACAGGAGTAGGCGTTGAGTCAACTGTAATTGATTGTACGAGCGAGGTTCCGACGATTTTACGTCCAGGCGGGATTACGAAGGAGCAATTAGAAGCAGTGATAGGAAATGTTTCTTTAGATCCAGCTTTAAAGGATGAGAAAGAAAAACCAAAATCACCTGGAATGAAATATACACATTATGCACCGAAAGCGCCACTTAGTATTGTTGAAGGGTCCCGTGAGTTTATTCAACGTATTGTGGATGAGAGGAAGAAAGAAGGGTTTAAAGTAGGTGTATTAACGACAGAAGAGTATCAGCATGTGTATAGTGCAGATGTTGTATTGTCTTGTGGTGTGCGAAGCGATTTAGCCAGCGTTGCGACTAAGTTATATGATGTACTTAGAACGTTTGATGCAAGTGAAGTAGATGTTATTTTTAGTGAATCATTCCCGGATGAAGGCATAGGAAATGCAATTATGAATCGTTTAACAAAAGCTGCGGGACATCAGATTATTATTGAATGATAATGTACCTTTAGCAAACAGAATATTTCTCCTCGGATAAGCATATTGTGAAGTAGCACGTCCGAGGGGGGATATGAATGACACTTGAACAATTAATACCTTTAATAATTATGGCATTCGCCCTGGGGATGGATGCATTTTCAGTGAGCCTCGGTATGGGGATGGTAACATTAAAGTTAAGACAAATCCTTTATATCGGTATGACGATTGGGATATTTCATATTATTATGCCATTTATCGGAATGGTACTAGGACGTTTTCTATCAGAGAGGTATGGGGATGTCGCGAATTTTGCAGGAGCTATTTTATTAATTGGGCTAGGGTTTTATATCGTATATTCGTCTATTTTAGAAGGGGAAGAGACTAGAACTGCTCCAATTGGAATTAGTTTATTTGTATTTGCATTTGGTGTCAGTATAGATAGTTTTTCAGTAGGTCTTAGTCTTGGAATTTACGGAGCAGAGACAATTATTACGATATTACTGTTCGGACTAATAAGTATGTTACTAGCTTGGATGGGTTTATTGCTTGGTAGCCATGCCAAAAATATGCTTGGTACATACGGTGAAATAGTAGGTGGTATTATTCTTGTTGGGTTTGGATTGTATCTCCTTTTTCCTATATAATTTTATATGAGGGTGGAGAACATGAATAGGTTGCTGAAATGGTATGTCGTATTTATAACTTTTTTTCCAAGGTGGTTACGTAGGCTTATCTTTTGGGGCGTTATTTTGCAAATTGCGGTTTTAGGTTGGGTTAAATTGATTCGTGAATGGTGAGTTAATTCCTTTCTATGCATTTGAATACAATACTCCGCAAATATAGAAAGGATGGTACAAATGACGAGATTAAAGCAAGTTTTTGGTATTATTATTAGTTTTTTTGTTTTTTGGTTTAGTATGCTCGGTGTACAAATGTTTGCTGAGTTTTTAGATATCGAATCATTAAAATTTATTGCAGGAAAATCGGAGGCGGCGCGTGCATTTTATTCACCGTATCCATTTTTAATTGTTTTCCTTATTACGTTACTTTCCTTATATTTCTTTGTAATAAAGCTGGGTAGATCTAAAAAAGAGAAATTACCTGCATTAGAGGAGAAGAAGGAAGAATTACAGTGAAAAAATCCCCCGCTTTAAGCGGGGGATTTTATATTTGAATGATGAAAGACTCCAATGCCCTATGATTCTGAACGAGCCGGTCGCGCTTTTAGGGTGATATCTAGCTCCACCTCCTAGGCCCTTGCGTCTAAGGTTCCGCTTTTAGTTGTATCCAGTTCCAGCGGCTAGAATCTCCGGCCATTTCGCTCTCTCACTAGAAGCAAAAAGCGCTTCAAGGTCGAGAGCTTGAAGTGTCCTACGATTCTAAACGAGCCGCTTCCACTTTTAGTTGTATCCAGTTCCAGCGGCTAGAATGGTCGGTGGCTTCGCGTCTTCCTGCGAGGCAAAAAGCGCCTCTACGTCAGAAGCTCCATCCCCTCTCATTCTGAGCGAGCCGCTTCCGCCTTTAGGTTGATATCTAGTTCCGGCGGCTAGCTCTTCGCCACTAAGAACCTTCCGCCCGAAAGGCAAAAAGCGCCTTTAGGGCGAAAGAACCTTAGCTGGTCAGAGCTGAATGAGCCGCCTCCACTTTTAAATTGGCCTCACTAATTCAAATTGTTCTCCTAGTTTTGCGTAGTTGTGTCCTGCAAGGCGGCTTATTGGTTTTAGTTCTTCGGCGTGAATTCGACCGTTTTCGTATAAGTGTTCTGCGACGTGGAAGCGAACGACGCGGCCAATTAGTAGATCACAAGCTGGTGAGTCTTCGGTTCCGCCGAGCGGGATAGCGCGTTCTAATACGCATTCCATTCGAATGTTTGCTTCTTTCACCCCTGGTACTGAAATGACATCACTGTCGATTGGTGTTAGTTTTGCTAATTCGATTTCACTTTCATTAGGAGGTAGGTTGGCTGCTGTTTCATTGATCGCTTCTACGTAAGATTCATCAGAAATATGTACGACAAATTCCCCTTTTTCGATTGCGTTTCGGGAAGTGTCTTTCGGTTTTCCTTCTTTGCGTTGTACGGAAACCGAGATAAGTGGTGGATTGGCAGCGACGATATTGAAATAACTATATGGCGCACCGTTCAATACACCATCTTTAGTTACAGAAGTAACGAATGCAACAGGACGTGGAATGATACTTCCTGTTAGTAATTTGTAATTATCTTTTTCGGTTTGTTCGTTTGGATTAATGGATAACATGTTGTAATCCCCTTTCTAAATATGAATACTTATTGTTTGTTTACAAGATATCAATGGGAATCTCCTGCTGAAAATAATATTTTTTTGATGATGTAAAAAAGAGATTACCTCAATTTGAAGTAACCTCTTTTTTGGTAAATATCTCGAAATAGAGATAAATATTAAAGTAAAACGTAAGCACCAGGGCCGATTAAAGCTACACCAACTGCAACAGCGATTAACATTAAATTATACTCAAATCCGTTTTGTGTTACCCAGTAACCATTTTTTCCGTGAACTGTGAAGATTGCTACTAACATTGTTCCTACGATAAATAATGAACCAACTACAGTGAAAATACCTGCTGCGAATAAGAAACCACCTAATAGTTCAGTTGCTCCAGCCATAAATGCCATAAATACACCAGGGCGTAAGCCGATTGATTCCATCCAGCCACCTGTTCCTTTCAGCCCGTAGCCACCAAACCAACCGAATAATTTTTGAGCACCGTGACCCATGAATGTAATTCCTATAATAAGACGAATAATAAGAAGACCGATATCCATCATTTCAAAAACCCCCTAAAAGTTATTAACTTATCTTATGTAAGTAATAATAAAATAGTTACTTACTTTAGTCAAGTGGATTTCAATAAAAATTTGAAAGAAATTTTATAAATTAACAACAAAAAATAAAATGTAGTAAAGACCTCTAGACAAGTAAGTGAAAAAAAGAGAAAATATAAGTAGAAGTTAACTTCTTATTGTTATTCAGACAATCAGAATTGACTGGAATTTTGTGAGGCGCTACAATAAGAGTCTAGTAGTAACGACATGATTTATTTCGAAAGCGTTTTTACAGTATAACATTCGAAGTATGAAGTCTTACGTGTATTTCGATCTTGAATAGAGATTGCCCTATAAACTTTTAGGTAAATTATAAGGAGGACTATCCTATGTTTAAAAAATTATTCGGTTTTGGTTCAAAAACAAATGAAGAAACAATCGTAGCTCCATTAACTGGAGCAGTGAAAAATATTGAAGAAGTACCAGATCCAGTATTCGCTGGTCGTATGATGGGTGACGGTGTTGCAATCGATCCTACTGAAGGTGTAGTTGTATCTCCAGTTGATGGTGAAATCGTACAATTATTCCACACGAAACATGCTATTGGAATTAAAGCGAAAAACGGTACAGAAATTTTAATCCACGTTGGATTAGAAACTGTAAAAATGGAAGGTGAAGGTTTCGAAGCTCACGTTTCTGAAGGACAATCTGTAAAAGCTGGAGATAAATTAATCTCATTCGACTTAGAATTAATTCGTGAAAAAGCGAAAAGCACAATTACTCCAATCGTTATTACAAACACAGATGCAGCTGAGTCTATTAAGACAACTATAGGTGTAACAGCTACAAAAGGTTCAACAGAAGTAATGAAAGTTACAATGAAATAATTATTGTATGAAAGGAATCTGTTTCGTATGAAATGGATTCCTTATTTTGTTTCGTAGTGTGTTCATTATGTATGGTAAATACTTTGGGCGCTTGGAAATAGGGTTTCACATATATGTGGATAAGGCGCATTTTTCTTAGAAAAAATATAAGAGAAATGCGCCTTTCGTATATTCACATTTCTTTTGTTCTATTCTAATGTACGCTATGATAAAGTGAAACTTTAATCAGTGGAGGGTGTTCATCCCCTGCTGATTATTAGCCTTCACCAATCGGGGATAAATGGTAGGAAACAGAAAAAAAGGGGTGGGTTTAGATGAAACGGGTGTTATTTGTTTGCACTGGAAATACATGCCGTAGTCCGATGGCTGAGGCTTTGCTTCGTCATTATGGAGAAGGTAAATTTGAAGTGCAATCTGCTGGTGTTTTTGCCTATCCTGGAAGCGATGCGTCGGTACATGTAAAGGAAGCTTTAGCTGAAAAAGGAATTGTAATCGATCATGCTGCACAGCAGGTAAACGATACTTTGGTTGATTGGGCGGATATTGTAGTAACAATGACGGAAAACCATAAGCAAATTGTACTTGGGCATTATCCAAGTGTTGAAAAGAAATTGGATACATTATATGGATTAACTGAGGGTGTAAGTAAGGATATTTCAGATCCATTTGGCGGATCGCTTTCTATTTATAAAGAAACGTTAGAAGAGATGGAAAAACTTGTACAAACTTTACTGAAAAAACATTCAGAAGGTTGATGTTTCGTGTATAATACGATATTGGAGATCGCTTCGTTCCATTAAGGTAGCGAGTGTGAAATGAAGATAATTGATTGAAACTTTGGAGGGGTAAAAATGAAAGTAGTAGTAGCATCTGATCACGGCGGTATGAATATCCGTAAAGAACTTGTAAGTTTATTAGAAGAGTTAAATATTGAATATATTGATTTAGGTTGTGAATGTGAAGCTGGTTCTGTTGATTACCCTGATTTTGCGTTTCCGGCAGCAGAAATGGTCGCAAATGGTGAAGTGGATCGTGGCATTTTAGTTTGCGGGACAGGCATTGGTATGTCAATCGCAGCAAACAAAGTAAATGGTATTCGTTGTGCATTAGTTCATGATACTTTCAGTGCGAAAGCGACGAGAGAGCATAATGACACTAACATGTTAGCAATGGGCGAGCGTGTAATTGGAGCTGGTCTAGCTCGTGATATCGCAAAAATTTGGCTAACAACTGACTATGAAGGTGGCCGTCACGAAAACCGCGTAGGAAAAATTAAAACGTACGAAACAAAGTAATAGATTCTAACTATAAGTAGTATGAAATATAATTTGGTGAACCAACCTGTGAAAGGAAGAGGCGTAATGACAGAAATCGTAAAGGTAAGAGAACAGCTGCAAATGTCGCTTTCTGATTTCCAAGAACAAGCTTCACTGCAAAGAGGCCAAATTTTTGTAGTGGGGTGTAGCACGAGCGAAGTGCTAGGTGAAAGAATTGGAACATCAGGAACGATGGAAGTGGCAGAGGCGATTTTTTCTGAATTTAAACAATTTCAAGAACGAACAGGTATTGAATTGGCGTTTCAATGTTGTGAGCATTTAAATCGTGCTTTAGTAGTTGAGAGAGATGTAGCGATGAAATGTCAATTTGAAATTGTAACAGTTACGCCTGTTAGATCAGCAGGTGGTGCATTAGCGACGTATGCGTATCACAATTTTAAAGATCCGGTAGTAATTGAGTTTATTAAAGCAGATGCAGGAATGGATATCGGTGATACATTTATCGGTATGCATTTAAAGCATGTAGCTGTACCGGTTCGTACAAGTGTGAAGGAAATAGGAAGTGCGCATGTAACGATGGCGAAAACACGTGGGAAACTAATAGGTGGAGCACGTGCTGTTTATGCGGCAAATGAAGAAGCTATTCCTTGTCGTTAAACATGAAAAATTATAAAGTCTTATAACAGCTTTATATCGAAAGGTAAAAGGTATGTAGTCTGACTTTATAATAGAAGAAAGAAAAGACCAATTTTGGTCTTTTTTTTTCTTTTATGATATAGAAAGTCATGTTAGAATGTAGTTGAAAACATGAAGGTTCGAAAGAATTACAACCTGAATTTTCGTTTTTTCTGAATAAATGAGAAAAAACTATTGGGAATTGATGTAATTCGTTCAGAAAAGGGGGATTTTGGTGAATCATTTAAAACGTCAAGATGAAAAGGTATTTGCTGCAATTGAGGCAGAACTAGGAAGACAGCGTTCAAAGATTGAGTTAATTGCTTCGGAAAATTTCGTAAGTGAAGCAGTAATGGAGGCGCAAGGTTCTGTTTTAACGAATAAGTATGCTGAAGGATATCCTGGAAAACGTTACTATGGTGGTTGTGAACACGTAGACGTAGTAGAAGATATCGCACGTGATCGCGCGAAAGAAATTTTTGGCGCAGAGCATGTAAATGTTCAACCACATTCTGGTGCACAAGCGAACATGGCAGTATACTTCACGATTTTAGAGCAAGGCGATACAGTACTTGGTATGAATTTATCTCATGGTGGTCACTTAACACACGGAAGCCCTGTTAACTTCAGTGGAGTACAATATAATTTCGTAGAATATGGCGTGGATGCTGAATCTCATCGTATTAATTACGATGATGTATTAGCAAAAGCGAAAGAACATAAACCAAAATTAATCGTTGCAGGTGCAAGTGCATATCCTCGTGTTATCGATTTCAAACGATTCCGTGAGATTGCAGATGAAGTGGGAGCATACTTAATGGTTGATATGGCACATATCGCTGGTTTAGTAGCAGCTGGTTTACATCCAAATCCAGTACCGCATGCACATTTCGTTACAACAACAACACATAAAACATTACGCGGCCCACGTGGTGGTATGATTTTATGTGAAGAACAATTTGCAAAACAAATTGATAAATCAATCTTCCCTGGTATTCAAGGTGGCCCGCTTATGCATGTAATTGCTGCAAAAGCTGTTGCATTTGGTGAGACACTACAAGATGATTTTAAAACATATGCACAAAATATCATTAATAATGCGAATCGTTTAGCTGAAGGCCTTCAAAAAGAAGGACTTACACTTGTTTCTGGTGGAACAGACAATCATTTAATCTTAATTGATGTTCGTAACTTAGAAATTACAGGTAAAGTAGCAGAGCACGTATTAGATGAAGTTGGTATTACAGTGAATAAAAATACGATTCCATTTGAAACAGCAAGCCCATTTGTAACAAGCGGCGTACGTATCGGTACAGCAGCGGTAACATCTCGTGGTTTCGGTTCAGAAGAAATGGATGAGATTGCAGCAATTATTGCTCATACATTAAAAAATCATGAGAATGAAGCTGAACTAGAAGAAGCGCGCAAACGTGTAGAAGCGTTAACGAGCAAATTCCCAATGTATACAAATCTATAATAGATTAAAAAAGACTGCTGAAACGTAATTGTTTTAGTAGTCTTTTTTTGTGGACATATATTGCTTTTAAAGTATGTATACAAATGATGAATAAATTTTGGCGATATAATGAAGGATACAGCTCCCATAATTGGTAAAGATACTAGATAGATTCATCGCAAAATCATGATTTTACCAAATTTGCCCTTGAATATTAGTAGCGTTTTCTTTACAATCGTAAATAGTGTAAAAAAGCGTGTAAACGCATGAATATCATCTAAAGGAGAGATTCACATGGGAAAACTGTATGTATTTGATCACCCGTTAATTCAACATAAGATTACATATATTCGCGATAAGAATACAGGTACGAAAGATTTTCGTGAATTAGTGGACGAAGTAGCAAGCTTAATGGCTTTCGAGATTACTCGTGACCTTCCACTTAAAGACATTGAAATTGAAACGCCTGTAAGCAAAGCGACAACAAAAGTGATCGCTGGTAAAAAACTTGGTTTAATTCCGATTTTACGTGCAGGTTTAGGAATGGTTGATGGAATTCTGAAATTAATTCCAGCAGCAAAAGTAGGACACGTTGGTTTATACCGTGACCCTGAAACATTGCAACCGGTAGAATACTATGTGAAACTTCCAACGGATGTAGAAGAGCGTGACTTTATCGTACTAGACCCAATGCTAGCAACAGGTGGTTCTGCGGCTGAAGCAATTAATTCTCTGAAAAAGCGCGGTGCAAAGCACATTAAATTAATGTGTATCGTAGCTGCTCCAGAAGGAGTAAAAGTAGTACAGGAAGAGCATCCTGATGTTGATATTTATATAGCAGCATTAGATGAGAAGTTAAATGACCATGGTTATGTAGTTCCAGGTCTTGGTGATGCTGGTGACCGTTTATTCGGAACGAAGTAAGACAACAGACGAGAGGGGGATTCCCCTCTCGTTTTTTTTTTCGCCCTCAGCGCACGGGGGAGGGGGAGATAAATATACAGGGTATATACAACATAAGTTATATACACATCACATATAATATAGAAGTCTTACGTCTAGAGAACACTATATTATGGAAGGAAAGCGCTATATCTTAAAAATATAATAGTGACAAACTTGTGAACATTTTCTTCTATTATAAAGAGAGATCTGTTAGAAATTGCATATCTCTAACCAGTATTTAGAAGGGGAACGTTTTCATTTTTGGGAGGAAATGCCTAATACTCAAATTTTTTGATTTTTTACGATTTCTCGTTGACACTGTTAATACCCTATTGTATGCTAACAACGGGGATAGATGGTAGGGCTTTCAGTGACAAAAATGCATCTATTCCGTGACGAAAATGTAAACTTTTTATTTTGTATAGAATTTATGCAGAAAAATGAGTTATTATTAACACATCGTGAATGAGGGTTACATATTGGAGGGATGAATCCTTGCAAAAAAACGATCGCAGCCATATAAAAGCGTATGCTTTAATGTCAGGAATACTTGCTCAGTTAGTTGGTTCTATTCTTATTGGAATCTTTGGTGGGCAATGGATTGATAATAAGGTTGGAACGTTTCCGTTGTTTCTTATTATAGGGTTATTACTCGGGTTAGGAACAGGGGTATACGCAATGATTCGACTCATTCAACATTACTATTCGGGAGAGCAATGATGATAGACGTACATGGACTTGTCCAAAGACAAAAGAAATATATGTACTACTTGCTTGCGCTTCTAGTGCTAGGATGGGGAATTACCTCTTACAAGGATGTATTTCTTGGGCTGATTATCGGAACGATTTTCAGTTTTCTTAGTTTGCGCATCATTGCACGTAGAACAGACAAGCTATTAGATCGCGTAACAAATGGAGAAAACGTGAAGTTTAAGGCGACAGCGGTAAGTACATATTCAAGATTCGCCACGATTGGGTTATTAATTTTATTTGCAGCCAAATATCAAGAGTTAATTGCGATGTGGGGCTTAGGTGTAGGATTGCTGACAGGATACCTTGTCATGATCATAGATTTTCTTTATTTAGAGTATACGAGCAGGGAAGAGAGGTGAATTACTAGTGGAACACGGTAAATTAGTTGAATTTCTAGGTTTAACGTTCGATTTGTCATCAGTTATGATGGTTACTGTAGCAGCAGTTATTGTTTTCTTAATCGCTGTTATCGGAACTCGCAGCTTAGCGCTTCGCCCAACCGGAATGCAAAATTTCATGGAATGGGTGTTTGACTTCGTGAAAGGGATTATCAATAGTACGATGGACTGGAAAACAGGTGGACGTTTCTTAACGCTTGGCGTTACGCTTATCATGTTTATCATCGTATCGAACTTCCTTGGTTTACCATTCATGTATTCAACAGTTGAGGCTGGCGAACATATTGCATGGTGGAGATCACCAACGTCTGATCCAGCAGTTGCATTAACATTAGCCGTGATGGTAGTTACCCTCACCCATTATTATGGAATTAAGATGAAGGGTACGAAAGAATATGCTAAAGGTTATTTCCAACCTATGAAATTCTTATTCCCATTAAAGGTTATTGAGGAGTTTGCTAACACATTAACGTTAGGTCTTCGTTTGTTTGGTAACATTTATGCAGGTGAAATCTTATTAGGATTACTTGCTAAGTTAGGCGGAGCATCATTCCTTGGAGCATTAGGTGCACTTGTACCGATGTTAGCATGGATGGGATTCAGTGTATTCGTTGGATCAATCCAGTCATTTATTTTCGTAATGTTAACGATGGTTTATATGGCTCATAAAGTAAGCCATGACCATTAATATAATTTAAGTAAGAAAAAATTTATTTTTTTATAATACAAAGGAGGACAAATTAAATGAGTTTAGGTGTAATCGCAGCTGCAATTGCAATTGGTTTATCAGCATTAGGTGCAGGTATTGGTAACGGTCTTATCGTATCACGTACAATCGAAGGTGTTGCTCGTCAACCAGAATTAAAAGGCGCACTTCAAACAATTATGTTCATCGGGGTTGCATTAGTTGAGGCACTTCCAATTATCGGTGTAGTTATTGCTTTCATCGTAATGAACAAATAAGGGAGACTCCCCTTACATAGATGGCGAAGAGTGTTTTTCCGAACTTTCTTCGCCATTGCTTTATGAACGAAATGTATGTCTTTTTTTTTCATAGGATCAATTTAGATATTTTGAAGGGAGTGAATCCTTGTGCCAACTTTATTATTAGGTGCTTCCATTCCATTTGGAACGATTGCTTATACATTGTTCATTTTCTTACTTCTATTAGTAATGCTACGCAAATTTGCGTGGGGTCCTTTAATGGGAATTATGAAAGAACGTGAAGAGCATGTTACTAATGAAATCGACGCTGCAGAAAGAAGTAACACTGAAGCGAAGAAGTTAGTAGAAGAACAACGTGAAATGTTAAAACAATCGCGTGTTGAAGCACAAGAGTTAATCGAAAGAGCGAAAAAACAAGCTGTGGATCAAAAAGATGTTATTGTTGCTGCTGCGAAAGAAGAAGCAGAATCAATTAAAACATCTGCTGTACAAGAAATTCAACGCGAAAAAGAGCAAGCGATTGCTGCTTTACAAGAACAAGTCGCTTCTTTATCTGTTCAAATTGCTTCTAAAGTAATTGAAAAAGAGTTAAAAGAAGAAGATCAAGTGAAGTTAATTCGCGATTATATTAAAGAAGTAGGAGAAGCGCGATGAGCAATGGGATTGTAGCAAAACGTTATGCTGTCGCTCTTTTCAAAATTGCAAAAGAAAAACACGTATTAGAAATGTTTGAAGAGGAATTACGCCTTGTACAAAACGTTTATGTAAAGAACGGAGAACTACATAGCTTTTTAACGCAACCGAACATTTCAAAAGAGCAGAAGAAAACGTTTCTTGCAAACGTATTCGCATCTGTTTCTGAATCTATTTTAAATACGTTATATATTTTAATTGATAACAAGCGTATTGATATTCTACCTGAAATTGCAGATGAATATGTTGTTCTTGCTAATGAAGAACGTAACGTAGCGGATGCAACTGTATATTCTATTCGTCTTCTATCAGAAGAAGAAAAACTTAACGTTGCAGAAGCATTTGCAAAAAAAACAGGAAAAGATGCAATTCGCGTGAAAAATGTTGTAGATGAAGATTTACTAGGCGGCATTAAAGTACGTATTGGAAATCGCATTTACGACGGAAGCTTACAAGGAAAATTAGCACGTATTCAGCGTGAATTAATGAAGAATAGATAGGGGTGAAGCACATGAGCATCAGAGCTGAAGAAATTAGCGCACTGATAAAGCAACAAATCGAGAACTATCAGTCTGAAATCGAAGTTAGTGATGTTGGTACAGTTATCCAAGTTGGTGACGGTATTGCGCGTGCTCATGGTCTTGATAACGTTATGGCTGGTGAACTTGTAGAGTTCTCTAACGGCGTTATGGGACTAGCACAAAACTTAGAGGAAAACAACGTAGGTATCATTATTTTAGGACCTTACACAGAAATCCGTGAAGGTGACGAAGTTCGTCGTACTGGTCGCATCATGCAAGTACCAGTAGGAAAAGAACTAATCGGTCGTGTTGTAAACCCATTAGGTCAACCAGTTGATGGTTTAGGCCCAATCAATACAACAAACACTCGTCCAATCGAAAGTCCAGCACCAGGTGTAATGGATCGTAAATCTGTTCATGAGCCACTTCAAACAGGTATTAAAGCGATCGATGCTCTTGTACCAATTGGCCGTGGTCAACGTGAGTTAATCATCGGTGACCGTCAAACAGGTAAAACAGCAGTTGCACTTGATACAATCATTAACCAAAAAGATGAAGATATGGTTTGTATCTATGTAGCTATCGGACAAAAAGAATCAACTGTACGTAACGTAGTAGAAACACTACGTAAGCACGGTGCATTAGATTACACAATCGTTGTAACTGCATCAGCTTCTCAACCAGCTCCATTATTATACCTAGCTGCTTATGCTGGTGTAACAATGGGTGAAGAGTTTATGTACAATGGTAAACACGTATTAGTAGTATATGATGACTTATCTAAACAAGCAGCGGCTTACCGTGAGCTTTCATTACTATTACGTCGTCCTCCAGGTCGTGAAGCATATCCAGGGGATGTATTCTACTTACATTCTCGTTTATTAGAGCGTGCAGCAAAATTAAGTGATGCAAGAGGCGGCGGTTCTTTAACTGCACTACCTTTCATCGAAACACAAGCAGGGGACGTATCAGCTTACATCCCAACCAACGTAATCTCTATTACGGATGGACAAATCTTCTTACAATCTGACCTATTCTTCTCTGGCGTACGTCCAGCGATCGATGCGGGTACTTCTGTATCTCGTGTAGGTGGATCTGCTCAGATTAAAGCAATGAGTAAAGTATCAGGTACACTTCGTCTTGACCTTGCATCTTACCGAGAGTTAGAAGCGTTCGCTCAGTTCGGTTCTGACCTTGATAAAGCAACACAAGCGAAATTAAACCGTGGTGCTCGTACAGTTGAGGTATTAAAACAAGGATTACACAAACCGTTACGTGTAGAGAAACAAGTTATCATTCTTTATGCTTTAACACGTGGATTCCTAGATGATATCCCAGTAGTAGATATCACTCGTTTCGAAGAAGAATTCCATGCTTGGTTAGATTCAAATGCAGCTGACTTATTAAGCGAAATTCGCACAACTAAGAAACTTGCGGATGACGACAAATTTGCAGCAGCAATTAACGGATTTAAAAAAGTATTCGTAGCTTCTGAATAATAAATAAAAGCGGAAGCGGCTCGTCCTGAATGTGAGGGGGATGGAGCTTCTGACGAAGAGGCGGTTTTTGCCTCGTAGGAAGAAGTGAAGCCACCGAGCATTCAAGCCGCTGGAGCTAGATAAATAAAAGTGAAGTCGACTGTGGCTTAGCTAGATCATATAAAGGCATCTCAGCTTTTGAGATTGCTGACGGTTATGTAAAGGAAAAGAGTAGGTGCACCTATTCTTTTCCTTCAATCATGAGCAAGAATATCTTGCAACGTAGATTAGGAAGAGGATTCTTACTAATCGTGCCAACTTCCGGAAAAAAGGTGGTGAAAACCTGTGGCATCTTTACGCGATATAAAAGCGAAGATTAACTCGACAAAGAAAACGAGTCAAATTACGAAAGCGATGGAGATGGTATCTGCATCTAAGTTAAACCGTGCAGAGCAAAATGCTAAATCTTTCGTTCCGTATATGGAAAAGATTCAAGAAGTAGTAGCGAGCATTGCGCAAGGAAGTAAAGGGATTAATCATCCAATGCTAAATGCGCGTCCTGTAAAGCGTACAGGATACATCGTTATTACATCTGATCGCGGACTAGCAGGTGGTTATAACAGTAACGTATTACGTACAGTAAGTAACGTAATTCGTGAACGTCATAATATGGATTCAAACCAATATTCAATTATTGTGCTTGGACGACTAGGACGTGATTATTTAAAACGTCGCGGCTTTAACATCATTGATGAAGTAGTTGGATTATCTGACCACCCATCATTTATTGATATTAAAGATATTGCTTCTCGAGCAATTGCGATGTTCGCAGATGGTGCTTATGATGAGCTGTACATTTACTACAATCATTATGTAAGTAAAATTTCACAAGAAGTAACGGAGAATAAAATTTTACCGCTTACGGATGTGGCGTCTGACAAACCGACGACAGCTTATGAATTCGAACCTTCTGAAGAAGAAATTTTAAAAGTATTATTGCCACAATACGCAGAAAGCTTAGTGTACGGTGCATTACTAGACGGTAAAGCAAGTGAGCACGCGGCGCGTATGACAGCAATGAAGAGTGCTACAGACAACGCAATGGAAGTTATCGATTCACTTACACTTTCATTCAACCGTGCACGTCAAGCAGCGATTACGCAAGAAATTACGGAAATCGTTGGTGGAGTAGCAGCGTTAGAATAGTAATAAAAAGCGTAGGCGGTTCGTTCAGAATGAGAGGGGAATGGAGCTTTTGACATAGAGGCGATTTGTGCCTCGCAGGAAAAAGCGAAGCCACCGAACATTCTAACCGCTGGAGCTAGATTCAATAAAAAGCGTAGGCGGCTCGTCCAAAACAGGAGAGTCGCGTAAGCTATAAACTAATAAAAATTAAAAGCCGACTTCTCTTAGAAAGCTGGCTAATTAAAAGAAAGCTAGGAGGGAACCCGATGAATAAAGGGCGCGTTACGCAAATCATGGGTCCGGTTGTAGACGTTAAGTTTGATGGCGGAAAGCTACCAGAAATCTACAACGCCCTTACGGTAAAACAAAGCAACGAAAACGGAGCAAGCATTAACTTAACATTTGAAGTTGCACTTCATTTAGGTGATGACACAGTTCGTACAGTTGCGATGTCTTCCACAGATGGACTTGTTCGTGGCACAGAAGTAGAAGATACTGGTAAAGCAATCTCTGTACCAGTTGGTGATGCAACACTTGGTCGTGTATTTAACGTATTAGGTGATGCAATTGACTTAGATGGTGAAGTTCCTGCCGATGTACGTCGTGATCCAATTCACCGTCAAGCGCCTGCATTCGAAGAGTTATCTACTAAAGTAGAAATTCTTGAAACTGGTATTAAAGTAGTAGATTTACTTGCCCCTTACATTAAGGGTGGTAAGATCGGTCTATTCGGTGGTGCCGGTGTAGGTAAAACAGTATTAATTCAGGAATTAATTAACAACATCGCACAAGAACACGGTGGTATCTCTGTATTCGCTGGTGTAGGTGAGCGTACTCGTGAGGGTAATGACTTATACCACGAAATGAGCGATTCTGGCGTAATTAAGAAAACTGCGATGGTATTCGGACAAATGAACGAGCCACCTGGAGCACGTCAACGTGTTGCATTAACAGGCTTAACAATGGCTGAACATTTCCGTGATGAGCAAGGACAAGACGTACTATTGTTCATCGATAACATCTTCCGTTTCACGCAAGCAGGTTCTGAAGTATCTGCCCTTCTTGGTCGTATGCCATCTGCGGTAGGTTACCAACCAACACTTGCAACAGAAATGGGTCAATTACAAGAGCGTATTACATCTACAAATAAAGGATCTATCACGTCTATCCAAGCGGTATATGTACCAGCCGATGACTATACGGATCCAGCACCAGCTACAACGTTCGCTCACTTAGATGCAACAACAAACTTAGAGCGTCGTTTAACACAAATGGGTATTTACCCAGCCGTAGATCCATTAGCATCTACATCTCGTGCACTTTCTCCAGAAATCGTAGGAGAAGAGCATTATGGAGTAGCTCGTCAAGTACAGCAAACTTTACAACGTTATAAAGAGCTTCAAGATATCATCGCTATCTTAGGTATGGATGAGTTATCTGAAGAAGATAAGTTAGTTGTACATCGTGCTCGTCGTATTCAATTCTTCTTATCTCAAAACTTCCACGTAGCTGAGCAGTTTACAGGTCAAAAAGGTTCTTACGTACCTGTAAAAAATACAGTTAGTGGTTTCAAAGAAATTCTAGAAGGAAAATATGATGACCTTCCAGAAGATGCATTCCGTCTTGTTGGTAGCATTGAAGATGTTATTGAAAACGCGAAGAAAATGATGGCGTAAGGCCTTAGGAGGGACGAATTATGAAGACATTTCCAGTCAGTATTGTAACTCCTGATGGACCGGTTTACGAAAAAGAAGTAGAAATGGTAAGTGTAAAAGCAGAGAGTGGGGAAATGGGGATCTTACCAGGTCACATTCCAACTGTTGCACCGTTAAAAATTAGTGCAGTTCGTCTGAAACATGATGGGCACACTGATTATGTAGCAGTAAGCGGTGGCTTTATCGAAGTTCGTCCAGATAAAGTAACTGTATTATCATCATCTGCTGAAGAAGCAAACCATATCGACATCCATCGTGCAAATGAATCGAAACGTCGCGCTGAGCAACGTATGCAAGAGAAACAAGCACATGTTGACTTTAGACGTGCAGAAATGGCATTACAGCGTGCTGTGAACCGTTTAAACGTTTCTGATATGAAGTAAAAAAACCGTAAAGGCTTTGCCTTTACGGTTTTTTTGTTATGGATATAAATTAAAAGAGGAAAAAACGCCTTTTTTTAGGTAGGAGAGAGCATCTAGCCATGTATAGAAGCGGTCAGGGCTTTTTTCTGCCCCATGCCAGGTGAAAATCAAGAAATAAAAAGAACTGCAGGTTAGTTATTTGTTATGCATAGCTGTGTTTTATTTAAATGTCGAAACTGGAACTGAATTTAATGGATGGAATAAATTTGAAAAATCGGTATAATTATATTGATGTTTGTATAAGTAGAGAATGTACAACAATTTATATTTCATAAAGGAGATGAATCAATGATCGGTGAAATGAAACGAGAAGCGTTGCACTCTTTAAAGGGAAAATGGGGACTAGGTGTTGGATCAACGATTTTATATTTTATTTTAAGTTATGTTGTTTCAATGGCCGCAATGCTCATACTTTTAATTCCAGGACTTATTATATTTTTCTTATTTGCTGGTTTAACAGGCTCACTTGAAGAGGAAACAATATCAATCGGAGCAGGTGTTACATTTGGGATCTTTTATTGCATAATGATCATTTTGAGTAATGCATCTTATGGTATTACATCGTACGGTTATACGAATGTGTTGCTACAAATTAGTAAACGAGAAGATGCTAGAGTAGATTATTTATTTGAAGGATTTCGCGGCTTTAAAAGAATGATGAAAACAATGTGGGCAATGCTTGCGATTTTGTTATATACAGGTACATGGATTCCGATGTTGTTACTAGGTTTATTCGCGTTTTTGGGTGAAGAAGGGAATACGTCGTTTGCAATTGCTTTCTTCGTATTATTAGCTATTTCAATTGTCGGCATGATTGTAATGTATTTTTCTTATGCGATGACGTATTATGTGATGATTGAAAATCCAGATTATAGCGTTTCACAGGCGATGAAAGAAAGTAAGAATCTTATGAAGGGACATAAACTAGATTTATTTCTTCTATGGCTTAGCTTCATAGGGTGGGCTATTTTAGCGATTCTTACTCTTGGAATAGGGTTTCTTTGGCTTAGTCCATATGTAGGTACAACGACAGCACATTTTTATCGCTATATTGCAAAAGGTGAATTGCAGTAGGAACATGCTATACTAATGGAATTGTTACGTATAGGAGGCTAATTATGATTAGTGATTTAAAAGGAGAAGCGCTAGATTCACTAGAAGGAAAATGGGGCTTAGCTGTTGGGGCAACATTACTTATTTCGATTCTTACTTCAGTTTTTAGTTTTAGTATTCAGTTCATTCTCTCTCAGGTTTGGGAGTGGAAAGAAGTGAATAGCTCACTTTCAATAGAGGTTATTACAATATTGCTGTTGGGGCCTTTAACGCTAGGGGGGTATTGTTTAGCGCTACATATAATTCGTGAAAAAGAAGCGCGTATTGGGCATATATTCAGATGGTTTACAGCAGGAAGTAAGTTTATAAAATCATTTTTATTATATATAGTAGTAAACATTTATATTTTCTTATGGTGCTTACTATTTATTATTCCAGGCATTATTAAATCATTTTCTTATGCGATGACGTATTTTATTATAAATGATCATCCTGAGTATTCAATAAATCAAGCTATTACAGAAAGTCGTCGTATGATGGCTGGACATAAGATGGAGTATTTCATTTTATGTTTAAGTTTTATTGGTTGGTTTATATTAAGTTGTATTACATTAGGGATTGGATTTTTATGGTTGATTCCATATTTTTATACAACGGCAGCAGCTTTTTACGAAGAGATTGCAGAGGAATATTACGAAAAAAAAATTCCAACACTTTAAAAAAACACCCAGTGTGAACTATTGGTTCATACTGGGTGTTTTTTGTAAAAATTTTATAAACTGTTTACTTGTTAGAGGTTTACTGAAATAGTAACCTTGCATGTATTTACAGTTGTTTTTTTGCAGAAACTTAAGCTGCTTTTCTGTTTCAATTCCTTCAGCAACGACAGAGAGATTTAAAGTATTTGCAAGAGAAAGGATAGTGGAAACGATGGCTCTCTCTTCAGGTCGATGATCGGCTAGTTGTGTAAATTCTTTTGGTACCTTTAATGTATCGATAGGGAAAATTGATAAATAAGCAAGAGAAGAGTAGCCGGTACCGAAGTCATCAAGGGACGTTTGAATACCATATTCTTTTAATTGCTTTAGTCTCGATAATGTTTCCTTTTCATCAATCATCGCAATTCGTTCTGTTAGTTCAAGTGTTACATCTTTCGGGTCAATCTTTACGTCCTTTAGTATTCGTGAAATATTTTCGATGAATTGATTTTGTGTAAATTCTTTCGCTGATAAATTGACACTCATTTTTAAGTTTGTGTATCCAAAACTTTGCCATATTTTTAGTTGACGACAAGATTCTTGTAGCACCCAATGTCCAAGTGGGATGACCTGCGGAGTCTCTTCCACAATTGGAATGAACTCACATGGTGAAATGTCACCTAATAGTGGATGTTTCCAACGTATTAATGCTTCAGCACCGATAATTTTATTTGTTGTCGTATCAATTTGTGGTTGATAGACGAGATAAAATTCGTTGTTTACTAAAGCGAGTGGCAAATCTTTTTCGATTCGAGCCTTACGTTCCATTTTCTTGTATAGTTCTTTCGTGTAAAGAGAGCTACGATTTTTCCCTTTATTTTTTGCCTCATACATGGCCATATCGGCATGTTGTAAAATAGACAGCGGGTCTTCTCCTGCTTCAGGGTATATGGCAATCCCGATACTCGGTGAGATTCGTAAATGTTGATTTTCGATTTCGAATGGTTCGTTCATGGCTACTACAATCATATCAGCTATCCTTTTTACATCTGTCCTTTTTTGATAATTTTCGATAAGGATTGTGAACTCATCCCCAGCTAGTCGAGCAAGTTTCATATTCTGTGTTGATATTCGTTCGAGCCTTTTTGCTACTGCAATTAATAAGAGATCTCCTACCCGGTGACCGAGTGTATCATTAATAACTTTAAAGCGATCTAGGTCTAGAAACATAACAGCAAAAGGTCTTTTCGATATTTTTGCTCGTGCAAGTGCTTCTTCTAACTGCTGATGAAATGAACGGCGATTTGCAAGTTCCGTTAAAGTATCGTGATATGCTAGGAAATTAATTTGTTCTTGTTGATGCTTGCTTTCTGTAATATCTTTAATCATTAAATAGGCCCCAGAAATATGTTCCTTTAAAAAGATGGGAACAGCTGTAACATGCAAGTAGTAAATATCTCTATTTTTATGATATGCCCGTATTTCTAAAGAAATAGATTTCCCTTTTTTAACGTGACGAAAGGCATTAATGATTTCTTCCAAATCTTCTTTATACATAAGTGAATAGTATGGTTGGTTTAATAATTCATTCGTTTGATAACCGAGTAAAGTAGTTCCAGCGTTGTTCACATTGAGGAAATTACCGTACAAATCTAATGTGAAAATTGGATCTGGATGATGCTCGTATAAAGATTTAAACATTTGTTGGTTATGATATAACTCATTTTTTTGTTCTACTAAATCTTCTGTACGTAGTTCGATTTGTTTCTCGAGTTCTAAGCTGAATTGCATTTGTGCTAGCAATAATATTTTATTTTGTCTTCGAACTAACGTATGGCGTATGAGAACGAATGCGAAAGTTACTATAAGTCCAATTACTACGATAGGTGCAAAAACATTTTCGACCAATAGAAAAACAATAAGCATCACTACAGAAATATACGGTAATGATAATCGGATGGATTCACCCACTTGAGGTGTTAGTAATACTTGTTCTTGTTTTTCAGGCTCTTTTGTGTGAAGTATACAAGCGATTGCTACTAATACTAGGGTTACTTGATATAATGGAGCAACTGTGAACATAGAGTGCTCGGGCTGGAAGTATTTGATATAAGCATAAATAGCATCCGTAGTAGCATACAAAATTAAAGAGCTGCCAAGAAGAGCGCCAACTTGTTTTGGTAGTAAGAATAATGGCCTGAATAAGAGGTTGATTCCTATTAAAAGAAAGAGTAAATCAGCCATGGGATACGTGAGTTGAACAAACATGTCGATATATGATGTTGTAAAAATATGAATGGTTCTTTCAATAAGCAAATAGTAGCTTAAAGTAAATTGAGCTGTAACAATAATACAAATATCACATATCGTAAAAAGCTGCTCCAATAAGTCTCGGCCATAAATAATTTCATATAGAAAGGCAAATGTAAAGCTAATTAAAAATAATAAGTAAAAAAAGTCTGATGGGTCAACGAATGTATAGTAGTCATGCAAAATTAAGCGTTGATAAGCAACTACTATATCGCCGATGAAATAAGAGAAAGATCCGATAGTTAATATCATCCAAAATAAACGAGCTAACCCTTGTTTCATATTGGAAAAGTAAAATATATAACTACAAATTGTAATATCAATTAATATGGTACTTATTCCAGTTAATATTTGAAATGGAAGTGCGTATTCATATAAAAAGGGCATTGATACGTAATGAATAGTTATATACAACAATGCAATGCTTATTAGAATACTTACATGTGTTTGTTTTTTCATTTATATCACCCACTGTATATACATAAGAACCACCTTTTTGTAGTTTATGTTTTTTAGGATTGCTTGAAAAACATATAGAACTTCTATATTTATTTTACACATTTATTATGAGTTGTAAAAATAGATTTGCTCAGTAAGTATTAATTGTTGTTTCTGTTCCCAATATATCGACATAGGAATTTGAAGTTTGCTATAATGGACTAAATAGTTGCATTATTTAGAAAAATTTAAAAATAATAAATAATGCAAGTAAGACATATTGTTTACTATGTGAACTTGTTCTTAATTCAGGGGGGAGGGTTTCACAATGGCAAGTGTATATGAAAATAGTTATATGATCGTTTTGATTTTCTTGCTATTAGGTATATTGCTGCCGGTAGTGGCTCTTACATTAGGAAAAATGCTGCGTCCAAATAAACCGAGTGCAGCGAAAGCGACGACGTATGAGAGTGGAATTGAGCCTTTTCATGATGCAAATATTCGGTTTCATGCTCGTTATTATATTTTCGCTTTATTGTTCGTCATCTTTGATGTAGAAACTTTATTTTTATACCCATGGGCTGTTGCATATGACAAGCTGGGTTTATTTGCACTGATTGAAATGCTCATTTTTGTTGTGATGTTGCTAGTTGGATTAGCGTATGCTTGGAAAAAGAAGGTGTTACAATGGTTATAAATTTTGAGGAATTACACCCGCGGGATCGAGCGGAATTAGAAAGAAATATCTTTTTTTCTACATTGGAACAGTTGAAGGGATGGGCGCGGAGCAACTCTTTATGGCCGATGACATTTGGACTGGCATGCTGTGCGATTGAAATGATGGGAGTAGGCTCATCACATTACGATTTAGATCGATTTGGGTCATTTTTTCGGACTTCACCAAGACAATCGGATGTCATGATTGTGTCAGGAACGGTAACGAAGAAAATGGCGCCTATTGTTCGGCGCTTATATGATCAAATGCCTGAACCAAAGTGGGTAATTGCGATGGGGTCTTGTGCAACAGCCGGTGGTCCGTATGTGAATTCGTATGCTGTTGTGAAAGGTGTAGATCAAATTGTACCAGTTGATGTGTATATTCCTGGATGCCCTCCAAATCCTGCTGCTTTAATTTATGGAATTAATAAATTAAAAGAAAAAATTCGTTACGAGGCGAGGACCGGGAAGCAGGTGACGAATAAATGAGTGATCCAAATAAAGACTTAGAAAGTATGAAAAGAGAAGCAGCCCGTCATGCGAAAGAGGAAGCGCGAAAACGTCTTGCTGCGAAACATGAGGCGGAAATGTCTAAACTTGAAGGAGAACATCGAGAAGAAGAGAAAGCGCTACCAAAAGATAAGGGGATTAATGTAGAAGAAGCGAAGGCGAAAGCCGCAGCAGCCGCAAAAGCGAAAGCAGCGGCATTAGCGAAGCAGAAGCGAGAAGGAAACGAAGGAGTAACGGACGAAGAAAAGGTCAAAGCGAAGGCCGCAGCAGCAGCCAAAGCAAAAGCGGCGGCATTAGCGAAGCAGAAGCGAGAAGGAAACGAAGAAGTAACGGACGAAGAAAAAGTCAAAGCGAAAGCCGCAGCAGCCGCAAAAGCAAAAGCGGCGGCATTAGCGAAGCAGAAGCGAGAAGGAAACGAAGAAGTAACGGACGAAGAAAAAGTCAAAGCGAAGGCGAAAGCCGCAGCAGCCGCAAAAGCAAAAGCGGCGGCACTAGCGAAGCAGAAGCGAGAAGGAAACGAAGAAGTAACGGACGAAGAAAAAGTCAAAGCGAAGGCGAAAGCCGCAGCAGCCGCAAAAGCAAAAGCGGCGGCAYTAGCGAAGCAGAAGCGAGAAGGAAACGAAGAAGTAACGGACGAAGAAAAAGTCAAAGCGAAGGCAAAGGCTGTAGCAGCTGCAAAAGCAAAAGCGGCAGCGTTGGCGAAAGTGAAATCCTCGCAAGGTGATGGGGATTCTGGAGATGAGAAAGCAAAGGCAATTGCAGCCGCGAAAGCGAAAGCCGCTGCTGCGGCAAGGGCAAAGGGAGCTGTAAATAAGATAGAAGATGAACCGCAGCAGGAAGAACCATCAGTTAACCAACCATATTTAAATCGCTATGTGGAGATTGTTAAGGAGAAGATAGGGGAATATGCATTAGTAGATTCCTATATTAATAAGCTTTCAAAAGATGTTCCAACGCTTGTGGTGGAGCCTTCAAAATATTATGAAGTGATGGAATTGCTACGATCCCATGAGGGACTTGCTTTTGATTATATGTCAGAGCTACATGCGACGGATTTTGTGACACATATGGAAGTGTATGTTCATTTATTTTCATATGGAAAGAAACAGTCAGTAGCAGTGAAGGTAAAGCTGGATAGGGAAGCGCCGCAAGTAGAATCGGTGACGCCGCTTTGGAAAGGGGCAGATTGGCCGGAGCGTGAAGCGTATGATTTGCTCGGTATTGTATTTGAAGGTCATCCTAATTTATCTCGCATTTTAATGCCAGATGATTGGGTAGGGTATCCGCTTAGGAAAGATTATGAACCGTATGATGTGGAGGTGTAGCTTGTGATCCGTACGGAAGAGATGCTCTTAAATGTAGGACCGCAGCACCCGAGTACACATGGTGTGTTTCGGCTTGTAATTAAGATTGACGGGGAAATTATTAAAGAGGCTACACCGGTTATCGGATATTTGCATCGCGGAACAGAAAAGATCGCTGAGAGCTTACAATATACGCAAATTATCCCGTATACAGATCGAATGGACTATCTATCAGCGATGACGAATAATTACGTCCTTTGCCATGCTGTAGAGACGATGATGGATCTTGAGATTCCAGAGCGTGCTGAATATTTACGGGTGCTTGCGATGGAGCTTGGGAGAGTTGCGAGCCATCTCGTCTGGTGGGGAACGAACTTGCTTGATATAGGAGCGGTTAGCCCGTTTCTATACGCCTTTCGTGAACGAGAGATGATTATAAATTTATTAACTGAATTGTGCGGTGCAAGGCTTACTTTTAACTATATGAGAGTTGGCGGCGTGAAGTGGGATGCGCCAGACGGCTGGATTGAAAAGGTGAAAGAGTTTGTTCCATATATGAGAGAGCAATTGGCAGGTTACCACGATCTCGTTAGCGGAAATGAAATTTTCTTAAATCGTGTGAAAGGCGTTGGTATATATAACGCGGAAGAGGCGATTTCATATTCTTTAAGCGGAGCGAATTTACGGTGCACGGGGGTAAAATGGGATCTTCGTAAAGATGAGCCGTATTCTATTTATGATCGTTTTGACTTTGATGTTCCTGTTGGGAGCGTGGGAGATGCTTGGGATCGCTACGTTTGCCGGATGGAGGAAATTGAGGAGTCATTGAAAATTATTGAGCAAGCAGCCGAGCAGTTCCCGAAAGACGGCGCTGTGCTGGCGAAAGTCCCGAAAATTATTAAGGCACCTAAGGGAGAAGCGTTCGTCCGTATAGAGTCACCGCGTGGAGAGATTGGCTGTTATATTGCTAGTGATGGAAAGAAAGAGCCGTACCGTTTGAAATTTCGTAGACCGTCTTTTTATAATTTGCAAATCCTACCGAAATTATTGAAAGGTGAAAATATCGCCAATTTAATTACGATTTTAGGTGGGGTTGATATTGTACTTGGGGAGGTTGACGGCTAATGATTGAGACGCTCTTACAATCACCTTCAAGCTGGACGAATTTCTTCATTTTTTTCGGGTTAGCGGTGCTTCTATTATTTGCAGTCCTTGGCTTCGTTACATACGGTATTTTGGCAGAACGGAAAGTGATGGGATTTATGCAAGGACGGATTGGGCCAAACCAAGTTGGGGGCCGGTTCGGTTTACTCCAAACGGTAGCTGATGTTTTGAAACTATTATTAAAAGAAGATAGCATTCCGAAAGCTGCTGATAAACCGTTGTTTATATTAGCACCTGTTATTGCATTCGCACCAGCATTTATGGTGCTTGCGGTTATCCCGTTTACTGATAAATTTCAGTTCGCGGATATTGGCGTAGGGTTACTGTATTACATTGCTGTTTCTGGGATTACGACGATCGGCGTCGTAACTGGGGGATGGGCATCAAATAATAAATATTCCCTTTTAGGAGGGATGCGAGCGGCGGCACAAATGATTTCTTATGAGATTCCACTTGTGATGAGTGTAATTGGTGTCGTTTTGTTAGCTGGTAGTCTTAACTTGAATGAAATTGTAGCGGCGCAGGAGAAGGTATGGTACATTTTCGCACAGCCAATCGGTTTCGTCATTTTCTTAATCGCGGCAGTTGCAGAGTTAAATAGGACGCCGTTTGATTTACCAGAAGCGGAGTCAGAACTTGTTTCAGGATACCATACGGAATACTCAGGGTTTCGCTGGGCGTTTTTCATGCTTTCAGAGTATGTATATTTTTTCGGAATGGCATCTTTAATTACAGTACTCTTTTTAGGCGGATGGAATCCAGTTATGTTCCTTGGATTTATTCCAGGAGCCGTATGGTTTGCTTTGAAATTTAGCAGTGTGGTCTTTCTATTGATTTGGTTCCGCGTTACGTTCCCGCGTATAAGAGGTGACCAGTTAATGGAGTTTGGATGGAAAGTATTATTACCAATCGCACTTGCAAATATTTTCTTAACGGCATTGATTAAGGAGCTATTCTTCTAATCTATGAAGGGGGTGCCAGCAAGAGATGAAAGGACTATTTAAAGGGTTAAAATATACGCTTAGTAATTTGAGTAAGAAAAAGGTGACGTATGATTATCCAAATCAACCGTTGCCATTACCAGACCGCTTTCGAGGTATTCAAAAGTTTTATCCAGAGAAATGTATTGTTTGTAATCAGTGTTCCAACATTTGTCCGACAGATTGCATTCAATTAACAGGAAAAAAACATCCTGATCCTACAAAAAAAGGAAAAATTATCGACACGTATGATATTAATTTTGAAATTTGTATTCTTTGCGATTTATGTACAGAAGTTTGCCCGACAGAGGCGATTGTAATGACAAATAACTTTGAACTCGCAGAGTATTCACGTGATGATTTATTTAAAAATTTGCAGTGGCTTGACGAGAACGACGAGAACGTCAGGAAGGAGAATAAAGCATGAATGGCGAGTTTGTAGCTTTCTTTATATTATCCTTGTCTGCGATTATCGGCGGCGTTCTTATGCTGAATTTAACGAAAGTAATGCATATGATGCTGGCCCTTGTGCTTACGTTCCTTAGCATTGCGGGTTTGTACTTTCTCTTATCAGCCGAATTTATCGGAGTTGCACAAATTTTACTTTACTCTGGTGCGATCACTATTATTATGATTTTTGGCATTATGTTAACGAAACATAACGCGGAAAATGAATCGCGCCTTACTCTTCGAAAATGGATTATCTTCTTTGCGGTTGTAGCATTTGGAGCAGTTATGTATTTCGCTGTTAATAGTATCGATTTTTCAAATCAAAGCACACAAGGAAGTTTACCTCTCCATGAAAACAACACACTTCAAATCGGTACACTTCTCTATTCAAAATATATTATTCCATTTGAGTTAACCTCAGTTCTTTTACTTGTAGCACTTGTAGGAGCGATTATCCTTGCGAAGAAGGATGAGGGAGAGGAGGATTCCCCATGAGTAGCGTTCCAGCTTCTGCGTATTTAACACTTGCGATTATTTTGTTTTGCATCGGCTTATTTGGAGCTTTAACAAAGCGAAATACAGTAATTGTATTAGTTTGTATCGAATTGATGCTAAATGCGGCCAATTTAAATTTAGTAGCGTTTAGTAAATTAGGCTTGTTTCCGAATTTAACAGGACAAATTTTTTCGCTGTTTACGATGTCTGTAGCGGCAGCGGAGGCAGCGGTAGGTCTTGCAATTTTGATTGCTTTGTACCGTAATCGCCCGACAGTTCATGTAGATGAGATGGATACGCTCAAAGGATAGCATTGTGACCGAAAAGGGGGAAGGAAACAATGATCGATTATGCATGGCTCATACCGCTTTTCCCGCTTGTTTCGTTTTTGTTACTTATTGTGTTCGGGAAGAAAATTAGAGAGGGAAGTAGTGTACTAGGTATTTTCTTTACCTTTCTCTCCTTTATATCCGCGGTAGTGGTACTAATAGAACGGTTTTCATCCGAGGCAGTGAAGCATAAGTGGGTATGGCTTAGGGTAGGAGATATAGATATATCATTTGGTTTTGAAGTTACCGCATTAGGAGCTTTAATGTTGTTTATCGTTACGCTTGTGAGTTTTCTTGTACATGTGTACTCAAAAGGTTATATGAAAGGTGACGCCAGATTATCAACCTTTTATGCATATTTAGGGCTCTTTACATTTGCGATGCTTGGGCTAGTTATATCGACGAATTTATTACAGCTTTATATATTTTGGGAGTTAGTCGGCCTTGGTTCGTTTTTACTTATCGGTTTTTATTTCTTTAAAGAAGAAGCGAAGGCTGCTGCGAAAAAGGCTTTTATTATGACACGCATTGGGGATGTTGGGCTATTTGTTGGGATGATTTTAATTTTTTGGCACGCAGGTAGTTTTGAATATGACGCGATTTTTAAAGCGATTCATACGGGCGACCTCTCTCCTTCTATGATTACAATAACGGCGATATTAATTTTTATCGGTGCGATGGGGAAATCGGGTCAGTTCCCGCTTCATACATGGTTGCCAGATGCAATGGAAGGACCGACGCCTGTTTCGGCACTTATTCACGCGGCAACGATGGTTGCAGCCGGCGTATATTTAGTAGCGACGATGTTTCCGCTATTTTCAGCAAGTGCGGTAGCGATGCAAACTGTGGCAATCGTTGGGGCTTTCACCGCAATCTTTGCGGCCTCTATTGGTCTAGTGCAAACAGATATTAAGAGGGTTCTTGCTTATTCTACAGTTAGTCAGCTCGGGTATATGATGCTTGCGCTAGGCTCTGCTGGTTATGTAGCTGGTATCTTTCACTTAACGACACACGCCTTTTTTAAAGCATTATTGTTTCTGGCAGCAGGAAGTGTAATTCATGCAGCCCATACGCAAAACATTAATAAAATGGGCGGTTTACAGAAAAAGATGAAAGTAACCGGTGCACTATTTTTAATAGGCACACTTGCAATTAGTGGTGTTCCTCTTCTTTCCGGATTTTTTAGTAAAGATGAAATTTTAGCGGCGGCTTGGATGAATGGCAATTACTTTCTATTCGTTTTAGCAGTAATTGCGGCATTTCTAACAGCATTTTATATGTTCCGTCTATACTTTCTTGTCTTTACAGGGGAAACGAAGACGAAGGAAGAGGTGCATGAATCGCCTCGCACCATGACGTATCCGATGATTGTCCTTGGTGTTCTTGCGGTAGTGGCAGGCTATATAAATACACCGTGGTTCGGGACGTTTCTTGGGGATTGGCTGACGAAGGATATAGGATTCAAGGTGAAGGAAGTGCATGGACCTGTTTGGATTATGGTTGTTGCGACGCTCGTTTCATTTGCGGGAATTGCCCTCGCATATTTCATATATGGTAAGAAATCAATCTCTAGAGATTGGGCCGGCGGAGAAGGGACGCCTCTTTATAACCTTTTGAAAGAAAAATATTATGTGGATGAACTATACAATGTGACGGTGCTTCCTATTACGAAAGGAATCGCTCATGTGCTTCGCTTATTTGAAGTATACGTTGTAGAAGGAATCGCAGTTTTAATTGCTGGATTCGTTAAAGGTATGAGTGGCCTAGGATCACGGCTTCAAAACGGGAATGTACAAGTGTATGGAACTGTAACAGCAGTTTCGCTCGCAGTGCTCCTAATTATTTTGTTATATACGGGAGGGGATTTACGATGAATGGATTGCTATTAACGTTCTTCATTTTTTCCCCACTTTTAGGAATTCTCTTGCTTTTATTAACGCCGAAACGAGAATCGCGTACAGTGCAGGCGCTTGGTTTATTC
>NZ_JBFUIN010000005.1:0-76375 GCF_056401855.1 Bacillus sp. P4_D3 | reverse complement strand
GGTATATGTTGATTGACCTCAAATAGCCAGCCCTTTTTCCCCACATACATTCCGAGTAAGAAAAGTGGAGACATAAAAATTATTGCGAAAACTGATATGAAAACTAATCCGAATACACCGTTAATCCCCATATAATCAAAAGGATTTTCAGTCAATCTAAAGTTGATATGATCCATATAGCTTCCAGTCTCATGGACCTTATGTTCCTTTTCGGTATAAGGTGCGAGATCATCATAGGGGTTCGATGTTGATTCCGATTGGTAAGATGCGAGCATAATGAGTGCTAGTAAAATAGATGCCCAAATGAGCAACGTTTTCGGTTTTCGATTGATGAACATCATTAAGAAAATCCCGATAACCCCGTAGGCAAATAAAATATCTCCCTCCCAAACAAAAGTGCCGTGAATGTAGCCTAGTAGTAAAAGAATGATAATACGTCTTATGTATGTGGGGAAGAATTTTTTTCCTTTCGCAATAATACTTTTTTGCAACAAAATAATGCTAAGACCAAATAAAAAAGAGAATAGGGACATGAAATTGTGGGTGCCGAAAAATTGAATAAACCAATTAGCACCTTCATCAAGTTTTCCAAATATGTAAGTTGGTTTTTCATTGGCGAAGAATCCAAATTGAATTAAGGTCATATTGACAAGTAAAATACCAAACAAAGCGAAACCACGGATTGCATCAACAGCTTCTACACGCTGATTCATTTTTTCTCTCCTCGTATATTATTTTATCCCGCATTAACGAGCAGTAAGACTCCCACCTCAAAATTCGGCTGGAGCAAAGAAGTTAGGTGGGAGATCAACTGCCCGTAAACGCCCGATTGGTGAAGGCTAATAATCAGTGGGGGATGAACAAAACCCCACTGATTAAAGTTTCACTTTATATTGAAAATAATACCATTTTCTTACTGGTACTATGTCAAATACAAGGAAATTTAAGGTGATTTTAAGCTAGAGAGAAAATAAAAAAATCACCTTAATATATTCATTAAGGTGATTAAAATATTATTCAGCTGGAGGTGTAAATGTACGTTTCTCTAATTCAGCATCTAGCATAAATAGTGCGTTTGAATCGCTTGTAATACGTTTTAATTTTTGGATGATGCTATCAAATGAAGCTTCTTCTTCTACTTGCTCGTCAACGAACCATTTTAAGAAGGTAATTGTTGCGTGTTCACGCTCATCCCAAGCGATATCAGATAAGTGATAAATGCGTTTCGTTACTTCACGCTCGTGCTCAAGTGCAACTTCAAAAGCGTTTAATACAGATTCGTATTCGTTGTTAGGATTATCAAATCCAGTAATAATAGCGCGCTCGCCGCGGTCATTAATGTAGTTGTAAAGCTTCATTGCGTGGAAACGCTCTTCTTCAGCTTGTACAAGGAAAAAGTTAGCGAATCCATCGTAGCTTTCCGCTGTAAAGTAAGCAGCCATTGCCATATAAGCGTGGGCAGAGTAAAATTCAAAATTCATTTGTTCATTTAGTGCGTCGTGCAATTTTTTAGATAACATAAAATCCCCCTTATTATTTTGACAAGAACATTATATCACAATTGATAATCTTCTCATTTAGATGTTTCGAACCTTTTTGAAAGCTTTGTGACGTGTGCTTCCATAATGTCTTGTAAATCCAAATCATATTTTTGTGAAAGAACAATAAGATTAGAAAGTACATCACCAAGTTCTTCTTTTAGTTCTTGTTTTAGCTCTTCTTGTGTTTTTGTTTGTTCATCAGGGCGATCACGACCGATTTCAATTGCGCGAACAACGCGTGAAACTTCCCCAACTTCCTCAGTTAAGAAATTTAAGCGAATAAAGGAATTATACTGTGACCAGCTTCGTTTTTCATAAAATTCCTCAACCCATCTTTGAAATGCGACGATATCCATTTCTTTCTCATCCCTTCAATATGTTGTACAATACCCATTGTATCATAACAATATATAGTTTCGAGGTGTAGGGATGAGAAAGATTTGTGTGTTTGCAGGTTCAAATTTAGGGGAGAGACCAGAATTTAAAGAGCAGGCAATAGAGTTAGGGAAAATATTTGTTGAGAACGATTATGAGCTGGTATACGGCGGTTCATGCGTTGGATTAATGGGAGAAGTGGCAAATGAAGTTCTTCGCCTAGGTGGACGTGTAACAGGTGTTATGCCGCGTGGTTTATTCCGTGGTGAAATTGTTCATACAGGACTAACAGAATTAATTGAAGTAGAAACGATGCATGAGCGTAAGGCGAAAATGGCAGAGCTTGCGGATGCTTTCATTGCATTACCAGGTGGATACGGAACGTTTGAGGAATTATTTGAAGTTGTATGTTGGTCACAAATTGGTATACATGATAAGCCAGTTGGTTTATTGAACATTAAAGACTTTTACGGACCAATTCTGCAAATGGTTGAACGCGCAGCTGAAGAGGGCTTTATGAACCCATCGAATAAAGAGTTAATCGTTTCAGCTGAGACGGCTGACGAATTAATTCATAAAATCCAAAATTACGAGCGTCCTGTTTTGGGGACTAAGTGGAAGCAATTATCATAGTACAATTTTATAGAGAATTTCGGAAACACMTGTCATTTTATCTTGAAAAGACATGTGTTTTTAATTTGGTTAAATATATTGATAGTGAGATGTGAAATCGTTGGAAGAGGGGAAGTAGATGGAGGTATGTTTTGCTGACTTAAAAAAGAACATCTGAATAAAAGGTGAATAAGGAATTATTGAGTGACATAGAATTGTTCCGTTAAAGGGTCAGATTGTGGAAGATAGCGAATGTTTTTTATGAAGGTAATAGAGGTTTTTTTAATCGAAATCAGAATAAATTTTATAGATGTAATCCTTTGGGGATTTTTAATCAGCTATGTATCATAATCTAATCATTAAAATGAAAATTGGAGGAGAAATAATCATGGGGCATTCTGTATTAAAAATGTATAACTACCACTTATGGGCAAATGAAGTTATTTTAAATCGCTTAAAAGAACTACCGCAAGACATTTTCCATAAGGAAGTTAAGAGTGGTTTTTCTTCGGTGGCAAAAGTAATGTCTCACATATACCTCACAGATTTAGCCTGGCTTGAGATTATTTCTGGTAAAAGCATGAGTGATGCAATGGCACACACAGACCAATTGAAAGAACAGCTGGAAACAAAAAATATTGAGGAAATGGAAACTAGTTTTTATGAATTATCTAAACGATATAAAGAACTTTTAAGTAGTCAACAAGATTATGAAAAAGTGTTTGAGGTTGATAATCCATATGCTGGGCACCTGGATACGACGGTTTCTGAAACAATACTACACGTCGTCACCCACGGAGCATATCACCGTGGGAATATAGCTACAATGTTGCGGCAAATGGGGCATACCTCTGTTATGCAAGATTTTGGACTATTTCTATATTCAAAATGAATTCTTTTTATTTACCATAGAATATGGGTTTTTATGATGTTTTTTGGGACTGCTTTTATTAGTGGTCTAAGCTTAATTATGTAATATAGAATAAAGGCATTCCATATTATTTCGGAATGCCTTTATTGTTATTTTTATTTTGTTTTTTATACAGGTACCAGCCACCCCAGCCGCCACCAATTGCTACAACAACGAGGAAAGCATAGTCTTTAACCTCGACACGTATATTGAAAATATTAGCTATGAGTAAGAGAATCCCAACTGTTATTAACGCGAAAAATGCTCTAATTAAGTAGTCTTTCAACTGAACCACTCCCGTCATTTAAGTAGTAAATGATGAACTTGGACAAGCTTTTTGGATCTAATTACTAAAGGGTGTTTCCTATATTTTAACATAAAAGAGATTGTAATATATTGATAAAAGTAGTGGAGGGGAGTGCTATTATTGTCGTGATTTGTCGGTAAGTCGATATATTGGAAAAATCGCTGATAAATTTGACGAAATCGCCGATATAATGCAAAAATCGCTGATAAATTTGATGGAATCGCCGATATAATTTCTGCGCGATTACCCCATAGAAAAAAGCGACTCTGAACGAGTCGCTTCCGCTTTTAAGTCATATCCAGCTCCAGCGGCTAGAATGTTCGGTGGCTTCGCTTTTTCCTGCGAGGCAAAGAGCGCCTCTTCGTCAGGAGCTCCAACACCCTCCTGTTCTGAACGAGCCGCTTCCGCTTTTAATATATTATTGATTCAAGAATGCACGTAGCATCCAAGCGTGTTTTTCTAGTTCTGTGTAGATGCCTAGTAGTAGGTCAGATGTCATTTCGTCGTCAGAGTTTTGAGCGATTTCCATGCCTTTTTTCAGTTCAGTTAGCATCATTTCGTAGTCTTTCATGATTGCTTCGACCATCCCTTCTGCAGTTTCTCCGTAAGCTGCTTCTTGAATAGAAGATAGTTCTAAGTATTCTTTCATTGTTGCTACTGGTTTGCCGCCAATTGCTAAAATGCGTTCTGCAATTTCATCGATGTGAGTAGCTGATTCTGTGTAAAGCTCTTCAAATTTTTCATGTAGTGTGAAGAATTGAGGTCCTTTTACGTACCAATGGAAGTTGTGTAGTTTTGTAAATAAAACGCTCCAGTTTGCTACTTGTTTGTTTAATGCTTCGATTACTTGTGTATTCATTATGATCAATCTCCTCTTGAATTATTATGTTATATGAATTACTAATTTATAATTATTATAATCTAGTAATTTGTATAAATCAACCCTTTTGCTGGAATTAATTTGAACAAATTATGAACTGTTGTAAATAAAAACCCCTATTACGGTGAGGTAATAGGGATTTTTATTTGATATATAGCTCCAGCAGCTAGAATCTCCGGTCATTTCGCTCTCTCGCTCGAAGCAAAAAGCGCTTCAAGGTCGAGAGCTTGAAGTGTCCTGCGATTCTGAACGAGCCGCCTCCGCTTTTATTTGTTATACAGCTTGTTTCTTTTCTTCTACATCCTGTCCATCCCAGCACTCTGTATTCTTTAAGCCAGGAATAGAACTTGCAAGGAAAACAGGGTCTTTTCCTTGTTTCTTTTGTTTTATATAGTCTACTAATGCTGCGTAGGCAAATTTGCTAAGGAATGAGATGGCAATTAAGTTTGTGAATACCATTAGTCCCATAAAGAAATCAGCTAAGCTCCAAACTGTTTGAAGGGCAGCGATTGATCCGAAGAAAACCATTCCGACAACTGCAACACGATAAATCAGTAACCATGTCTTGCTTTCCTTAATGAATGCGATATTTGTTTCACCATAATAGTAGTTTCCTAGTAAAGAACTGAAAGCGAATAGGAAAATAATAATCGCTAAGAAAGTGCTTGCCCACGGTCCAATTTGTGAACTTAATGCTTGTTGTGTTAATTCAATACCTTCTAAATTTGATCCTTTGTAAAGTCCAGAACATAATACGATAAACGCCGTTGATGTACATACTAAGAATGTATCTACGAAAACACCTAATGCTTGAACAAGCCCTTGTTTTACAGGGTGAGATACATCTGATGTTGCTGCTGCGTTAGGAGAGCTACCCATACCTGCTTCTGTCGCGAATAAACCGCGCTGAATTCCGAACTTGATTGCTGCTCCAATACCACCAGCGATGGCTTGGTCTAAACCAAATGCACCGTTAAATATTTCTAGAAAAATACTTGGTAACATATTGAAGTTTTTAATAACGACAAAAATAGCCACACCAATATAAACGATTGCCATTGGAGGAACAATCATTTCTGTAATACGTGAAATGCTTTTAATACCACCAAAAATAATAACAGCAACTAATAAAGCTAATACAGCTCCTACGATAGTTCGTTCTAGTCCAAAAGCATTTTCAAACGCTATTGTTACTGTATTTGCTTGTACTGAATTGAAGATTAATCCGTATGCAACTGTAATGAGAAGTGAAAACCAGATGCCCATCCAGCGTTTGTTTAATCCTTTTTCCATGTAATATGCTGGGCCACCACGGAACCTGCTTCCATCTTTTACTTTATAAATTTGCGCGAGCGTACATTCTACAAAACTAGTAGCTGCCCCAAGAATGGCGATAAACCACATCCAAAATATTGCGCCAGGTCCGCCCATTGAAATTGCTAGTGCTACACCAGCTAAGTTCCCGATACCAATACGTGCAGCTGCACTTAAGCAAAATGCTTGGAATGGAGAGACGCTATCTTTTTTCTTTTCTTTTCGATTGAACCCTTTACTAATTAAACTGACCATTTCACCGAAATGAGTAATTTGGACAAATTTTAATTTGAAAGAGAAATAAAGACCGAAGCCGATTAGCATTGCAATAAGAATATATGACCACAAAATATTATTCGTTACTTCAAGGAATCTGCTAAAGATATCAACCATATAATACACTTCCTTTTTTCATAATAAGAAAATTATATGCAAAAAATATACCAGAATCAAATTTTCTAAAAAAATATGTTACTTAAATGCGTTTCGTGTTATGATTAAGTTACATCGTGATATTTTTAGAATTATTTACATTTTAAAAAACTAAATTTAAAACGAAAAAGAGGGGATAATTTGAAAGAAGAATCTTTATTGAAAGTAAGTCTTAAGAGTTTGAAAATGAGAAGTAATTTATTTTTCATCATTACATCTTTAAGTATCTTTTTAGGAGCCACTTATTATTACAATAAAAGATTTCCAAATCACAGATATCCTGACTGGTTAGAATTTCTAAAATTAGTTGGTTGAAGAAAAGACAGAAAAACAGAAAATTCAAATAAAAAATTATTTATTGTTGAGGAGGAACTAGTATGAATATAAGAGAAAGTGAACTTCCAGGTATTGGTTATAAGTTTCAAATCGTTACGAAAGGTAACGAAAAAATGGTGATTGTCATTCATGATGATGGGCGTAGAGAAATGTATCATTTTGATACAGACCATGAAGAAAGCATCTCAAGTATTTCATTGCGTGACTCAGAGGCAAGACAAATTGCAGCAATATTAGGCGGGATGGTATATAAACCTCGGGCATTAGAAAATGTTGAGATGGTCTTTGAAGGTTTAGCGATTGAGTGGTTCAAAGTGGAGAATGCAGCGCCAGCAATTGGAAAAACAATTGGTGATCTTGAAATAAGAAAAACATATAGCGTAACGATAATTGCAGTTATGAAAAAGAATATGAAAAAGCTATTTAATCCAGGACCAGACACGGTGATTGAAGAGGGAGATATGCTTGTAGTTTCCGGTGAGAGAGAAGAAATTAAAAAGATTATCAATGAATTACTTTCGAATAGGGGGACTGACTAGATGGATACTTTAATTTTTGAAGTTGGTACAGCTTTAGTTTTAGTAGCAATTGCGGCGGTAATTGCTGGGAAGTTTAAATTCTCAGTAATTCCTTTTCTAATTGTTCTTGGCATGTTAGTAGGACCGCACGCGCCGACAATAGGTGTTATCGATCTCAAATTTATTGAAAGTGCAAGTGTGATATCCTTCCTTGGAAGGATTGGCGTTCTGTTCCTTCTGTTCTATCTAGGATTAGAATTTTCGATGAAAAAACTAATTAAATCTGGACGTTCGATTGCTATTGGCGGAACGATTTATATTTTAATTAACTTTTCACTTGGATTATTATACGGATTTATAATGGGCTTCCCGTTACTTGAAATCTTAATTATTGCGGGTATTATTACGATTTCTTCTAGTGCTATCGTTGCAAAAGTATTAGTTGATTTAAGAAGAACTGGTAATAATGAGACCGAATTAATTTTAGGAATTATTATGTTTGAAGATATATTCCTTGCTGTATATTTATCAGTAGTTTCTGGCTTAGTCCTTGGGGATCACGCTTCGTTCTTAGGTGCTCTCACTTCAATTGGAATTGCTTTAGGATATATGCTTCTATTCTTCGTAGTAGCTAGAAAGGCTACGCCGTTATTAAATAAATTGCTCAATATTAGTTCTGATGAAATCTTTATTATTGTAGTATTTGCTTCGCTATTCTTTATTGCTGGTTTTTCAGAAACAATTCACGTTGCAGAAGCAATCGGGGCACTTCTTTTAGGGTTAGTTTTCTCTGAGACAGAGCATAGTGATCGAATTGAACATCTTGTTGTTCCATTTAGAGACTTTTTCGGAGCTATCTTCTTCTTCAGTTTCGGATTAAGTATCGATCCGTTCTCATTGGGCGGAGCAATATGGTTAACGTTAGGTGCTGTGCTTCTGACGATAATCGGAAACTTTGTAGCAGGGATGATTGCAGGAAGACAAGCTGGATTATCCCATAAAGCTTCAACAAATATTGGATTAACAATCGTTTCAAGGGGAGAGTTCTCCATCATTATGGCCAATATCGGTATCGCCGGTGGTTTAATGTCAGTATTGAAACCATTCTCAGCACTATACGTGCTTATACTATCCATTTTAGGACCTCTTCTTACGAAAGAGTCGAAGAATGTATATAAATTTTTAAATAAAATCTTTAAGTGGGATACGAAGGCAAACTAAATTTTAAAAAATAAAAGTACAAGATATTTACCGCTTGTACTTTTATTTTTTGCAATGAAAACAGTAAAGAGAGGTAAATGATGTTAGGAGAGTTGATTCATTCAGTTTTAGTTTTTCTAGAAGGACTTGGTTATTGGGGAATTATGCTTGGATTGATGTTAGAGGTTATTCCAAGTGAAATCGTATTGTCTTATGCAGGCTATTTAGTATCAACAGGAAGCATTACATTTTGGGGTGCTGTTGCGTTCGGTACGATTGGCGGTGTAATCGCACAGCTATTTATTTATTGGATCGGTCGATACGGAGGAAGACCTGTTCTTGAGCGATATGGAAAATATATTTTGATTCAGAAGAAACATATTGATTATGCGGAAGCGTGGTTTAATCGTTATGGAACTGGTGTTATCTTTACCGCACGTTTTATTCCCGTTGTGCGTCATGCTATTTCGATACCAGCAGGTATTGCGAAAATGTCACATGCTAAGTTTATTACGCTAACTACATTAGCTGTTATTCCATGGTCAATTGTATTTGTCTATTTAGGCTTTAAATTAGGATCAGAGTGGGAAAGTATTAATAAAGTAGCTGGGCCATATGTGAAATATTTTGCGCTTGCTGCTATTGTTTGTGCAATTGGTTATTTTATATTTAAAAAAATGATGAAAAAAAAGTGATTACGGAAAAAGAATCTATGCTGACATAGATTCTTTTTTATTGTCATTTTTTAAAGGGTGAAAGAGTATGTTTAATATTTACCATATTGTGGCATACATATAGGAAAAGGGAGTTTGGAAAGGGGATTATTGAGAAATGGAACTCCAGTTTCAAAATGTATATCAACAAGTTGAGAATTGGTATGTGTTGGATTCGGAGCTTCCTTGGGATGTCAAAAAGTTAAGAAATGATTTGTTTTCTCTTATTGAAGTAAGTGCAACGCCAGTTATTTTTTGTGATACGTGTGATGCGAATCATGTACTTTTATCATTAGGAGAAGAAGAAGAGGAGTTTTTATTCCCGGTAGGTGGTTTTTATCATAAAGAAAAACAATTAATTTTCGTTTGTATGTGGGAAGAGTATGAGCAAGTGCTCAAAACGCTATTGCATGAATTCAGGCATGCGATGCAGCATAAGGACGATGTACTATATGTTGGACATGAACGATACGAAGAAAGATGGATCGAGAAAGATGCGAGGCATTTCGCGGAGAGGAAGCTAGATGAATACAAAAATAGAAATTTAATCTGAAGCATAGTGGAGAAAAATCACTGTGCTTTTATTTGTTGCTAATTAAAAATAAGTAGTTGACCTTTATTAAGTTTAGTTCTAAACTAATAGTATCAAATGAGCGAGGTGATGGAATGAAAGCAGAGGAAAGACTTGGATTACTATTATGGTTTCGTTTATCACGCTTTTATAATAGAAGTATTCGTGAGACGAATCAGCATTTGAAAAAGTGGAATGTATCTGCCGCTCAGTTTGATGTATTAGTTCAAATTGGAGGACACGATCGTTTAACACAGCAAGAACTTGGAAATAAGTTGTTTGTTACGAAAGGAAATGTTACTCAACTTTTAAATAAGATGGAGCAACTAGATTGGATTCAGCGTGAACAAGAAGGTACGACGAAATATATTTCATTAACAGAAAAGGGAAAGGTTCTATATGAAGAAATAGTCCCGCCGCAAGAAACATTCCAAAAAGAGCAATTTGATAAGTTAAATAGAGAAGAACAAAAACAATTATTAGAATTACTGAAGAAGTTACAGTAATAAAATTAAAAATAATTATCTCGATTTCGAGATAATATGAGGTGAAGGGTATGTTTAGAAAAGTTGATCATAAAAATATGGGAAGAGCAAATCACGGTTGGTTAAATACACATTTTCATTTTTCTTTTGCAAATTATTATAATCCAAATAACATGAATTTTGGGGCAGTACGTGTTATGAATGATGATTTAATAGCGGCACAAACTGGGTTTGATATGCATCCGCACCGAGATATGGAGATTATCTCTTACGTTATAGATGGTGAATTAACACATGAAGATAGTATGGGGAACCGCGGGACAATTGAGCGTGGGCATGTTCAATATATGAGTGCAGGTACTGGTGTATTTCATAGTGAGCATAATTTAGGAAATGAAACATTACGGCTATTACAAATTTGGATTCTACCAGACCGCGATGGTCATAAACCAAACTATGGTGAGTTTAAATTTGATTGGAGTAAACGTGAAAATGAGTGGTTCCATATGGTATCTCCTTCTGAAGGTGATGCACCAATTCGTATTCACCAAGATGCAAATTTATATTCTTTATCATTAGAAGCGGGTAAAGAAATTCATTTTCCTGTTCAAGAAGGACGTCAATTGTACCTTGTACAAATTGAAGGTAGCAGCGTTGTAAATGGTGAAACACTTGTAATGCGTGATGCAGCGGAGGCTGTAGAAGAAGATATTCACATTCAAGCGAAAGAGAAGTCTCACTATTTAGCAATTGAAATGAAAATACAATAAAGTGAAACTTTAATCAGTGGGGTTTTCCAGCATATAAATAGCGGAATGAAAAGTTATAGGAAAGAGGACGTCGAAAAACGATGTCCTCTTTTTGGTGAGTTGAATTATCAGAAAAAACTTTCTCAATGTTTAAAAACAGGTATACGAATAAGTATTTAGAATTGTAATAAGTGTGTCAAAAATTCTTAGGGGAATGGGGAGTGTTAGATTGAAAAAGCAAGTAATTTCATCAGCATTAGCGTTAACTGTTATCGCAAGTGGGTTTGGGGCATTTGGAGCAACTACGACGAAAGCAGAAGAGCAAAAAATCCAGTATCACCAAGAGTTCAAAACACCAGCTTACATAGGTGAAGAATGGAAAGCGCCAGAAGGTCTAGATAAAAAAGAGACAGTATTTCAATATTTAGAGAKCAAGAAAGATATGTTTAAACTAGCAGGAAATATTGATAAACATTTCAATGTCGTTGGTGAAGAAAAAGACGATGAATCAGGTACGACACATGTGAAGTTAGTTGAGAAGCATAATAACATTCCTGTGTATGGTTCAGATCAAACGGTTACGCTTGATAAAGAGAATAATGTAAAAGCATTTTTTGGACAAGTTATTCCGAATTTAGATGATAAAAATATTCCTGCATCTGCAAGTATTAGTGCGGAACAAGCAGAAACGATTGCAAAAGCTAATATTGAGAAAGAAATTGGTAAAGTAAAGAATTATGATGGTGTGAAAAAAGATTTATATGTGTATGAAAAAGATGGTCAATACTATCTTGCATATCTTGTAAAAGCGTCGGTTTCGAAACCAGCTCCAGGATATTGGCATTATTTTGTTGATGCAACAAATGGAAATGTTATTGAGAAATATAATGCTGTAGATCAAATTACTGGATTTGGTTACGGAGTATTAGGCGCTAGACAATCATTTGAAATTGCTCAAGATACGAAAACAGGAGCGTTCAACTTATTTGATGGTACACGAGGACAAGGTGTCCATACATTTGATGCAGAGAATATGAACGAAGACTGGTTTAATTTATTCTCACAAATTCTTGGATATACAGGAGAAGAAATTGCAAGTAAATCTAAGTTCTTCGAAGATAAAGCGGCAGTTGATGCGCATGTGAATGCAGGAAAAGTATATGATTATTATAAAAAGACATTTAACCGTAACTCTTTCGATGATAAAGGTGCAAAACTTATTTCTGCTGTTCACGTAGGTGAATCTTGGAATAACGCAGCGTGGAACGGTGTGCAAATGATGTATGGTGATGGAGATGGTAAGACATTTATTCCATTATCAGCAGGGCTAGATGTTATTGGCCACGAATTAACGCATGCTGTAACTGAACATACAGCAAACCTTGTATATAAAAATGAATCAGGAGCGTTAAATGAATCGTTATCTGATATCATGGGTGTCATGGTTGAGAAGAAGAGCTGGGATTTAGGTGCTGATATTTATACACCTGGTAAACCTGGAGATGCACTTCGATCTCTGAAAGATCCAGCATCTATTCCGAATCCATTAAAACCTGGTGAAGGTTACCCAGATCATTACAATAAACGCTATACTGGTACAGCTGATAATGGCGGCGTTCATATTAACAGTAGTATTAACAATAAGGCAGCGTATTTAGTATCTGATGGTGGAGACCATTACGGCGTGAAAGTAAAAGGAGTAGGCCGTGAAGCGACAGAAAAAATCTACTACCGTGCTCTTACTAAATATTTAACTGCAAACTCTGATTTCAAAATGATGCGCCAAGCTGCACTTCAATCAGCAGAGGATCTATACGGTAAAAACTCTAAAGAGGTACAAGCTGTAACGAAAGCTTATGACGCTGTAGGAGTAAAATAATAAGAGAAAAAGACCTGACTGGATTGTCAGGTCTTTTCCTTATTTAGTCACGAATACCTAATGCGATTTTCGCCATACGTGACATACGTTCTTTTGTCCATGGCGGATTCCATACAACTTTTACTTCTATTTCATTTACTTCGGGTACGTTCGTTGATAATATTTTTTTAACGTCTGATACGATTTGGCCAGCCATTGGACAACCGATAGAAGTCATTGTCATTGTAATGACAGCATTATTATTTTCATCTGCTGTAACGTCATAAACTAATCCGAGATTGATAATATCAACACCTAATTCAGGGTCAATAACAGCTTCTAAGTTCGCATATAACTTTTCTTCAAATGCTTGTTGTGACATGTGTAGCACCCCCTAAATATTAATGATATCGATTCTCATTATAACGGAAATACATGTAATGTGCAGGGAATGAGCTCAAAAAAATATTCCTCTTGGAAGAGGAATATTTTTAAAAAAGCTATTCAGTTTTAAAATGAGATACAAGCTGATCTAATTCTTCAACTGTTTGTTTCATTTGTTTTGCAGTTAGGGTCATTTCATTCATAACAACGACTTTCTGTGCAGCGAATTGTGCTGTTGCGACAGTCTCACTTGAAACTTCATTAGAAATTGAAGCGATGTTATTAAGTGAAGCATTCATTTCTTCAGCACTTGCGGCCATTTCTTCAGCAGTTGCTGATATGTCTTGGATTTGAGTAGACACTGTATTCACTTGACCGACGATTGTTGTGAAAGAAGAGCCTGCCTCACGAATGACGTTAATACCTTCAAATGCTTCAGAGCGACCTTGAGACATCATAGAGCTAGCAGTTTTTGTATCATTTTGAATTTGATGTAGCAACTGGTTAATATCTGTTGCCGCTGTTTTTGATTGTTCAGCAAGTTTACGAACTTCATCAGCTACGACAGCAAATCCTTTTCCTTGTTCACCGGCACGAGCCGCTTCAATAGAAGCATTTAAAGCAAGTAGATTTGTTTGTTCAGCGATATTGGAAATAGATTGTACAGCTGCATCAATATATTTCGTATGAGTGATTAGACGTTCGACCACTTCTGATGTAGCATTTACTGCTTCGTGAATCGTCGTCATTTGTGAAATAGATTTTTGAATAACAGTACTTCCATCGTTAGCGTGTTCTGACGTGGCTACAGCTAGCTCGGCTACAGAAGAAGCAGATTCTGCAATGCGCTGAACACTCATTGCCATATCATCCATTGCAGTCGAGCTTTCTTCCATACTAGAAGTTTGTGATTGGATGCTGGCATTTAAATTGGACATCGAGCTTTGAACTTTTATTGTTGCATCACGCGATGTATTGGTCTTTTCTAGCATGTTTTTAGAAGCATTTTGTACTTCCACAGAAGTTTTTTGAACACGATTAATGATATGCTGCAAGTTTTCTAACATGTTATTAAATGATGTGGCAATAGCACCGATCTCATCATTGCTATTTACTTGTAGACGTGCTGTTAAATCACCTTCTTGAGAAGCTAATTCTTTTAATTTCGTATCAATTTGTTCAATTGGTTTAACAAGCTTGCCAGAGAACCACCATGCAAGAATGAGTGCAACAATAACACATATAACAAGTGATAAGAAAACAATATATTCAATTAGCAGTGAAGATTGATCAATTTTTTCAATGGATTGTTCACGTAACTTAGCTTGTTCGTTACTATAGTTTGTAAAATCACCAATAACTTTATAAACAGTACCATTTTCTGAAGAAGCAAGTTGTAATGCTTCTTCCCATTTTTGTTCTTTTGCAAGAGAGAAAACTTTTTCTTCAATAAATATTCTCCAAGTAGAGCCTAGTTCCATAGTATCTTTTACAGATTGTGATACGTTAGGGTTAGAAAGAAGTTGTGCTTTATTATCTTCAAGAAGCTTACTCATTTCATGAAACTTGTCTAATTCGACTTGATCATGTTGCAGTAAATAACCCCTTAAAGCTGAAAGTTGTACTTGATACGCGTCTCCACGTTCTTTTAATTCTGTTGCAAGAGGGGAAATATCTTTTTGTAGTGTTTCAGCTTTATGAGATTGGTCAACAGCAAAGAATAAAATAAAAGCTAATGCGATGCCAAATAAAGCGCAAATCGTTCCCATCATGAACATTAATTTTTTTCGAATACTAACATATTTCATCGTTACCCCTACCTTTTCTTCAAAAAACTATTTATTATAATTTATAAATATAAAAAATAGAATTAATAAAAACATTATTATGAAGTTATTAATCTGTTCAGTGAAAATTATAGCAGATAACGGAAGGAGGCAAATTGATATGAGTAAATGTTCTTAAAATGTATACATTTGTATATCAAAAAATTCATAAATAAAAACCAGAAAGGCTATTGTAATTTGAAATAACATCCTGTATACTTCTAATTAGTTGATAACGATTATCACTATCAACTAAAACATTACTCTTCGTTATGTTGGTCATACCCCTTTTTGACGACGTAAGTCAGAGACGAATGTTGAAATATCTTGTGTCCTATTCTACAGAATTATGGTAATCTCCAACCTCAACTTATATGCGTAAGCATGCAAAAAAAGGATCCTATCCGTGAAGGGATCCTTTTTTGCATGTTGTCGCAATTAATGTATATAGACCGGGTATGCGTTCTTCAATTCCTTCGGGTGAAGTAGAAGGGAAGACCCACCTTTGATGAGGTCCGTGTTCTTCAATCAATTTTTCAACCTTGAAATTTGTTTCTGCCATTGCTGAAATAACTTCTCCTAGTGTCCAGCGCCTAATTTTTGTTCTCGGTAAAGCGTATTTCTGTGATTCCGTAAGGAGAGTACTATAAGCTACGTMATCTTCAATAAGTTCCTCATCAAAATAATTTCCATTTGCTCGAAATGATGGATGATCTACTCCTAATAATTTTGTATAAACGGGATGATAGTCACGCAGTATAAATGTCCCATCTTGTTTTAGTAAGTGAGAGATTATATGAAAGAGTGGCTTTAAGTCTAAAAAGTAATGGAGCACGCCAAGTTCCAGTAATACGATATCAAATGATTGGGATAGATTTAAATCTAGTACATCGGAAACGATATACTGAATAGAGACGTCAGCAGCTTCGGCTAGTTCGGTTGCATATTTTTCATTACTTGCTGAAATATCTACAACTGTTACATCGGCTCCTAAAAGAGCAAGAGCAACTGCTTTGTTGCCTTTTGATCCGAGTAAATTAATAATACGCTTTCCTTTTGGAGATTGTATGTAGGGTAAATAGTAGGAGACTTCATGAACAGGATCTTGCATGAGTTTTTTTGCATATTCTGTCGGTGTGCCGTGACGATTAGTCCAAGCTTCATAGGCAGCTGCATTCCAGCTTTTTTCATTAATAGTACTTAGTTGCTTTTGATTCAATTTTATCACTCCTTTTGTGAACGTATAGTTATTCGGTGAGTGAGTAGGATTTCCTGCTTTTTTGAATAAAAGTTTGATTTTTCTGGTATTAAGTCGTAAAATACGTGTTATACATAAAAGCGTTGAAAAGGAAAAGTAGAATGGAACCATTCTTTCCAGAGAGCTTCGGTAGCTGAGAAGAAGCAAGAATATTCATTTGAACAATGGCCTTTGAGCTTCGTTCTGAACTTATCAAATGATAATAGTAGGCGGCGACGAGAGTTGGTTCTCGTTATCAAAACCACAGTATAAGAGCAAGAATTGCTCCGTACTTGTTAAGGTTAGTTATGTGAATGACTGACGAAATAAGGTGGTATCGCGACTGTTTATCCAGCCCCGCCCTTATCTTTTTTAAGATAGGGGTGGGGCTTTTTATATTTTAAAGGAGGAATATAAGATGAGTATTTTTATTGGAGGCGCTTGGCCGTATGCAAATGGTTCGTTGCATCTTGGGCATATTGCTAGTTTGTTACCAGGAGATATTTTAGCGCGTTATTATAGGGCTAAAGGTGAGAATGTGTTGTATGTTTCAGGAAGTGATTGTAATGGAACACCGATTGCAATTAGAGCGAAACAAGAAGGGGTTACAGTAAAGAAAATAGCTGATCAATATCATGAAGAATTCGAGCGATGTTTTCATAATCTTGGTTTTACGTATGATTACTATACACGTACAGATAGTGAGCATCATCATGAAACTGTTCAAAAAGTCTTTTTACGTCTATTAGAAGAAGGTTATATTTATAAAAAAGTAGTTGAACAAGCTTATTGCGAAGCGTGTACACAATTTTTACCGGATCGATATGTAGAAGGTATTTGTCCGCATTGCCATGAAGCAGCAAGGGGYGATCAATGCGATGCTTGTTCCGCTATTTTAGATCCACTCGATTTGTTAGAAAAGAAATGTAAGTTATGCGGTAGTACGCCATCAGTACAGGAAACAGAGCATTTCTATTTTGCATTGCATAAATTTCAACAACAAATTAAAGCGGCTGTAGAAATTGCAAAGCAGAAAGGAACATGGCGCGACAATGCAATTCAATTAACAGAGAGATATTTAAAGGAAGGATTACAAGATAGGGCAGTATCACGTGATTTACCAATTGGGGTACCAATTCCGGTGAAAGGATATGAAGATAAGAAAATTTACGTATGGATTGAAGCGGTGACAGGATATTATTCAGCGAGTAAACACTGGGCTGAAGAAACAGAGAAAGCTGATCAAGAGTTTTGGGATAGAGATGCGAAAACATATTATGTACATGGTAAGGATAATATTCCGTTTCATTCAATCATTTGGCCAGCGGTATTACTTGGAATAGGAGAAGAAGCGATCCCGCGTCATATCGTTTCGAATGAGTATTTAACAGTAGAAAAAAGAAAGTTATCGACAAGTAAAAACTGGGCAGTATGGGTACCTGATATATTGGAACGCTATAATCCAGATTCTATTCGTTACTTTTTAACAGTAAATGCACCAGAAAATCGTGATACTGATTTTTCATGGCGTGAATTCATTTACAGTCATAATAGTGAACTATTAGGCGCATACGGGAACTTTGTGAACCGGACGTTGAAGTTCATTGAAAAGTATTATGATGGCATTGTGCCAAAAGCAAATATTAATATAGAGCTGAGAGATAAGGTAGAAGGATTATATAAAAGTGTAGGAGAGGCGATTGAACAAACTAAATTTAAGGTGGCACTAGAAACAATATTTGATGCAGTACGCTTTGCAAATAAATACTTTGATGAAAAGCAGCCTTGGAAACAAAGAGAAGAGGACCCAGTTCCATGTGAGGAAACAATTTATAATTGTGTTTACCTGATAGCAAACTTTGCACAACTGCTTGAACCATTTTTACCGTTTTCAAGTGAAAGAGTTAGAAATACATTATCGAGTGTTAAAGTAAATTGGGAACCTCAAAACACGTTGCCAAACCGAATTGATAATGTACAGCCATTATTTGAGCGAATCGATGTAAAACAAATTGAACATGAGATAGAGAAGTTATATGGAGCGGTAAAGTGAAATATAAGGAAAAGACCTTTCAAATAAATGAAAGGTCTTTTGTCATGCTGTATAACCCTCTTTCTTATCTTTTAAAAAGAAAAGCACAGCAAGAATTACGAGAATAATAGCCGCAATATCATATGTTATTTTGAAGGTAGTAATAAAGTTTAACATATCGCAACTTTATTCACATTTATATACAAGTTGATGTTTTCACGCACTATGCATCGTATGCTGTTTTTTTTCTTTCCTAGCAGTAAGTAGTTGTGGTGTGAAAATACCGAGTAATATAACCACAATCCCAATCCACTGCATTGGCGATACAACTTCATGAACAAGTGTAATAGAAGCGATAATGGCTGTTGGTAATTCAGCTGCACCTAATATTGTACCAAGTCCTGTTCCTACTTTTGGTACCCCAATTGAAAAACAAATGACAGGTATAATAACCCCGAACAGTCCAAGGAAGAAAGCATATTTCCATAGGCCTGCTTGTAAGGTACCATCTGTTAAAAAGGTAGGCGGGAAAAATAAGCATACAATAAGAGTAGCACTCGTTGTCATAAGAAAGCTTTTCGTATAAGGCGGAACATCTGTAGCAACGCGCCCGCTTACAAATACATAGAATGAGAAAGAGACGGCAGCTAATAGTCCGAAAATAATACCTTTCGTAGAAAAGTTTTGTCCAAGACCTTCAAATACTCCACCAGCAAACAATGTACCAGTAAATAAAATAATAATAGATATAACTTTCTCACGGCTTGGGAATGTTCGATTCGCAATCGCTTCGATGACTACACCAATCCAAGTGAACTGAAAGAGTAAAACGACAGCGATAGAGGCTGGCAATTCTTCTACGGAAATAGCATAGAAAATACCTGTCATGCTCATTGTTGTGCCGACTGTTAGTAACGAAAAGAATTGTTTTTTTGATACTTTATGACGTGAAAAGAACAGAACGAGTAAAAGGAGTCCAATCCATCCGAAGACATATTGTCCTCCTAGTAGTTGGTGTGATGAAAATCCTTCGATGAATCCGAGTTTAAAAATAGTTGAAAGTACGCCGTAGCTACAAGCGCCGAATAAAACTAGTAATGAATACTTAAATTTCTCCATGTGAAAACCTCCTTATATAAAGTGAAACTTTAATCAGTGGGGATTTTGTTCATCCCCCACTGATTATTAGCCCGACTCCCACCTAACTTCTTTGCTCCAGCCGAATTTTGAGGTGGGAGTTTTAMTGCCCTCAAATAGCGGGATAAATAAAAAACGCCCGTTATCCTAATAAGGACAACGGGCGAACGAAACAGAGACAGAGACTCTACAAAATTCCGCCACTCATACGAAGTATGAGTTTGGGGTATGAAATTATAGTAGTAGTTTACATTGCTTTTGGAAAGACAATTGAGCATTTTACACCTTGAGGTGTGTTTTGTATTCCATAAGGAAACTGATGTTTATCTAGTATTTGTTTTACAATATATAATCCAAGACCGCTACCTTGTACTAAACCGTTATTTCCAGGATTAGCGCGATAGAATGGCTCAAATAAATGAGCGAGTTTGTCCTCATCAATTTGTGAACCTGTATTTAATACTTCTAATGCGTAACCGTTCGGTTTTTCATAAAGCTTTATATATACATGCTGATGATCGATTGTATAGTGAATTGCATTTGAAATAATATTAAAAATAGCAGTTTGAATAAATTTAGGATCAGCTAAAATTTGTACGTCTTGTTTAATATTAGATTGAACATTTAATTGCTTTACAGATATAAAATAATCTACTTTCTTCATAACGTCCTCAATGATGTTAGATAGTGAAATAACTTCTAAATTCGGTTTGAATTGAGGATTTTGCATTTTGGATAATTCTGACATCTTTTCCGTTAATACGTTAATATCCTGCATCATCTCGTAGGAACGTTTTAAGTACTTATCTCTATCTTTGTAAGCACCGATTCCGTGAATCATGCCATCTAGTTGGCCCATAACGGCTGCGATAGGTGTTTTTAATTCATGGGATACCATAGACATAAATTCTTTGCGAGATTGTTCTAATTGTTGTTCTTTCTTGAGCTCATTTCGTAAATCTGTATTTGTTTCATGTAGATTTTTCACAATGGTTGGGACTTGTGAAGCGGCTACTTGCAAATTAAAATCTGTTTGATCTGTATTTTTGTTAGGTGATTGTTGATCTGAAAAGTCCAGATTTATAATATCTTTTAAAGTATCACTCATATATTGAAAAGGTTTGGCAATTAGTTTGGCATAAACTAAAGAACCGAGCAGAGATAATGCAAGCATTGTTGCACCAATATTTGGAGCTAATTGTTGCATTATCTCTGCTAAACTAGGATTATCATGTGTTTCGTTTGTTTTCTTTGTTGTATTTTGTGTATGTAAGGAATCAGTGTTAGCGGCTATTTGTTCCGCTTTAGTATGTGATTCAGTTTTGTTACTTTCCTCCGAAAGATTTGCTACATTTTCTTTTGCTTTTGTAGTTTGGCTAGGTTGCAAAAGATGATTAATAGCCGTAGAGAGTGTTTTGAAATCTATAATAGATGACTGGAAATTTGAAATGCTACCCTCTGAAACAGCTTTATTCTGTTCTCTTTTATTTTGTTCGTTTTTCGTAACTGAATCCGCATGTTCCACAGTTTGAGTTTCAGGGTTTTTCGCATAACGCCCTTTATCATAGTTTAAAGCTAGAAAATAAATGATTTGATAAAGACAAATTGATAAAAGAACACAAAACAATAGGGTTTTGATGAAAATATTTTTGGTGATGTTATCCTTACTATGCTTCGATTTTGTAGCCAATGCCTTTCACCGTTTTAATATAAGTAATCCCTAATTTTTTCCTTAAATTTTTAATATGTGTATCTATAACTCTTACATCACCATAATGTTCATAGCCCCATACCTTATTTAACAAATCACTTCTTGATAATACTTTTCCTCGATTTTGTAACAACGTATATATAATCTCAAACTCTTTAGTTGTTAGTTCAATTTGATTACCATGAACATAAGCCGCATATGCTGTAGAATTTAACATCAATTCATGGAATTGTAGTATAGTTGCAGTTTCGGCTTCCTTCGTTGTTGTCCTTCTTAATACAGCTTCTACGCGTTTAATAAATACCGTGTAATGGAACGGTTTTGTAATATAGTCATCAATGCCCAACTCAAACCCTTTAATTTCACTCTCCTCATTATGTAAGCCTGTTAACATAATGATTGGTACATCAGACTGTCCTCGCATAATTTTACAAATACTATAACCATCTATATCCGGTAACATTACATCAAGGAGGACAAGGTCGTATGAATTTTTTTGGAAAAGAAGAATTCCCTCCGTTCCAGCACCAACCACATCAACGGTAAAATTTTGGGCAGTTAAAAATTCACGAATAAGTTCTTGTATATCTGGGTTGTCTTCAATCACCAGTATATGCGTCATAGTAACACCTCCTAAATAACGCTTTTTACTGCAATATTCGAATTCATCATTTTTCGGGTGACTCAAGTTGTATATACATATAATAAGCCCCCGCTATAAAATAATCATAAAAGTAGCAAGGGGAGTTGTTTATTGGAACTGAATATTTCAGTATCACAGTAGTTCTATTATAGTATGCAGTGTGAAATTTATAAAATATTATAACTGTATAATTTTAATATCTATGTTTATTAATGTTTTTATGCTATTTAGTGCAGTCTACTCTCATTATATATGCAAGTAGAGTTGTTTAGCTACTGTAAATGAATAAATAAAATAAGCCAAGATATAAAATTCTTGGCTACATGTAAATCTTGTTCATAGGTTATTTTACAGTGACAGTGGCACGTTCTTGAATACGTTCAAATAACCAATGTATATCATTGTTATACATGCGAATACAGCCAAGTGTTGTAGCTTTGCCAATCGCTTGATTGTTGTTAGTCCCATGAATCGCATACGTTGTTCCGTATGTTCCTGCCATATTTAATCCGAGCCAACGGTCACCAAGTGGATTACGTGGATCGCCGCCTTTAATATGTCCTGTATAATAAGGACGGTTTTTAATTTTATTTACCACTTGAAAAGTACCTTTAGGTGTAGGTGTTGCTGTTTTGCCAGTAGCGACAGTGAAGCTTTTTATAAACTTTCCATTTTGATAGAAATCCATTTTATTTAATTTCGTGTCAACGATAAGCTGTTCGTTAGTTGAAGCTGCTTCCGCAGACATATATGGAACAGTTAAAAAACCTAACGATAACATTATAGTTACTAGTAATTTTTTCATTGATATTCTCCTTTTACTATTTTAGTAGTATTACATGCAATGAATTTGTAATCCTCGTAATGCTTGATGTACGTTTTCATTTAGTGATTCAAAAAAAGCAGTGATTTTTGTATTATGTTTGTTGTTTTTATCAATGAGCAATCTTTCATTTAGTAAAAGCTCACCGTGTAGTCCGAAGCTCTGTACTTGAATACTCATTTCATCTTCTGTTTCAGAAATCATAGGTAAGAAATAGTGAAACGCTTTCGTTGGAATGATATAACTTTTTCCAATCATGCTTTCTTGATTAGAATTAGTCCATTTTTTCGTGACAATTTTAATATTCTTTTTAGAAACGACAAAAGATAGCGTTGTGGATTTTGTTAAACTTACGTCAAATTCATTTGTTTCACATATGTGTAAATTAAAAATCGTTTCATTTGGATGAGATTCAATATTGGTATTAATAAAATCGTGCATTTTATAAGCTTCCATTCTTATTCTCCCTTTTTTCATTTTCAGAAAGCGATTTATATTTATTCAATTTAATGTTTAGGTTATATAGTAGTAAAAGTTTTCAACAAATTCCGATATAATCTTACAATACGTATATGAAGCTAATATGAAGTTAGTATGAGTTTGTTATGGTTTTTTATAGAGAACAAAATGAGGCGATTTCCGAGTGCTAAAAACTGGATAAAATTTGTATATTAACGTCTCTCGCCATTGTAATAGGTAGGTGCCATCCCGTTTTAAAACAGTAATTTATATAATTAAATAAAGAACAGAAAACTTTAGCATGAGCCTTACAAAAATGTAATAAAAATGTAAGCTATTGTGATAGTTATTTCGACAATTTTTTTATACAATAATAGTAACAAGTTGTACGTGGATGAAAGGGGAGATGACATGGAATGGGTTCATGAATTATTTCAGCAATACGGGTATTATGTAGTACTTGTAGGTTTGCTGTTAGAATATATTGCACTTCCGTTTCCGGGAGAGCCCACATTAGCATATGCGGGATTTTTAGCACAGAAGGGTGACCTAAGTTTACCTATTTTAATTATCCTATCCTTTATTGGGACAAGTGTAGGAATGACAATCCAATACTTTTTAGGAAATAAGCTTGGTATGCCTTTTGTTCAAAAATACGGGAAGTACGTATTTTTAACACAAAAAAAAATTGATTTAACGAGAATGTGGTTCGATAAGTATGGCTATTTTCTAATCTTTATCGGTTTCTTCATTCCTGGTGTACGTCATTTTACAGGATACTTTGCAGGTATCATTAACTTACCGTTTCGCCGCTTTGCGATTACAATTTATTCAGGTGCTTTATTCTGGGTATCATTCTTCTTAATTGGTGGCTACTGGTTAGGTGGTAACTTACATGATATTTTCGGATTACTGGGAGATCATATCGGTAAAATCATTTTCGGAGCTATTGTCATTGTAGCAATTACGTTAGGCATTCGTTTCCGCAAACAACTAAAACGAGTATTTTTACAAAACGCAAGTTAATATGAAATCCATTCTATGTCAAAATTTAGGAAGGCAGTGCTTTTGAGCACTGCCTTTTTTATTGTATTTTCCAGTTTGCTTTTATTTTTCCCTCGATACCGTAACCGGTCACTACTATATAATATGTTCCCGTTTTACTAGGTGAAAGTTCGTACGTATCGTTGCTTAGTATGGACATAGGTTCATATTTATTAAATTCACTAGAAAAGCCAGTGCTATAACCTTGGTAGGTGTTATTTTTAGTAATAAGGAAGTTTACGTTAACCCCAATTGTGTAGTTCTTGAAGATTATTATATACGTTATGTCTAGCATAATATATATTCATTTTTGACATATATATACGTCAAAATGACAATGATAATTGACAAAGTGAAGGATATTATTTACAATTTTAATTAAATAAATGAAAAAGAGGTAAAACATGAAGCTTCAAAATCGAGTGAGGGAACTTAGAGCAAAGCATCGTGTATCACAAGGGGATTTAGGTAAAGCGATCGGCTCATCACGGCAAACCATTAGCTTAATTGAGCGTGGGGATTATGCACCGTCTATTGTGTTATCGCTAAAAATTGCACAAATTTTTGGAGTGCCAGTGGAGGAGATATTTATGTTGGTGGAGGGGGAAGATGGAGATGAAGAGTAGGAATAAGGGAAATGGGAAAATGACGGCTATATTGAAGTTGTTAGTAGGAGCAATTTTTGGTGGGTTTATAGGGTATGTAGTAGGGGATATTGCAACAGAGGGTACTAGCAAAATACCTCCTGTTATTAGCATTGCTATGATGAGTGTATTTGGCGTAGCGATTATATATTATATTTGGAAGCGTACAAGAGCGCTCGCACAAACGAAAGATGATGAAGAAAATGTTAAGGGACGAAGATTAGGGATAGCGCTTATTTATTTTCGAGTAATGGAAATTATTATTCCATCATGGTTTGTTTGCTCAGTTATCGCTTTTTATAGAACGTATACGAGTGAGGGGAACTTGCTCTTTGTTAGTGTAAGTATTGTGGTATCTACAGTGTGCTTTATTGCTATAACTTGGTTAGGATCTGTAATGAGGAAAAGGTATAACGCTCTATATCCAGAACAGAGTGTTACGTATTCTCAGTCAATGGAAATGTGGGCAAAGAATGCAGATGAAGGGCAAAAGCAAATTGTTCATGAAGCGGGATATAAGGCATATCAATATACAAATATGACACTTGCTTGTGCGTGGTTGGCGGCGATTGCGTATGCAATTTTAGATGGAAAAGACTTCTTTATGGTCATTATGATTTCGTTCGTTTGGGTATTACATGTTGGAACATATATGTACGAAATGCATAAAAAAATGATTTATTAAGGGGAGAAAAACGGTGTACGTTTTAAGAAGACCTGCTTTTTTAATGTTCGTTGCCTTCGTTTGCTCCACTTTATATGGGCTTATTCGAATAGAAAAAGTACAGCAAGTTATAGAAATATGGGCCTTTTTCGGGATTGCATTGCTAGTGTTAGCTATTCATGAATTAGGGCATGTAATATGTGGTTTGATAGTCGGTTTGAAATTTAAGTTTATGACAGTAGGGCCTATTACTGTTCAAAAAGAAAAGGGAAAAATACGAATTCGAGAAAATAAAATATGGATGTATGTTGGTGGCGTCGCAATGTTAGTACCGCCTTCCACATACACAACGAACCTTTCGAAAAAATGGGCATGGATGACTTTAAGCGGACCATTAACGAGTTTCGTATTTGGCATTGTATCAGGTTACATATATATGGTGAGTTATTACCACATGCTTTTATACTTTTCTGTTTTACACCTTGCAATCTTTGTCGTCACAGCAATTCCAATAAAGGGAACGCTACTAAGCGATGGCATGCAATTTCTCATTTTAATTAAAGATGATGAAAAGGCTAGAGAGCATTTATACACGATTCAAGTATCGAGTGAGTTATTTAGTTACAAAAGACCGGAAGATTGGGATGAGAGATTAATAGAACTTAGTGAGGGGAAATTAAAAGAGGATAAAAGTATAAGCGAGATAATGAGTGGACTTATGCTTGTCTTTTATGCCCGAGCTGATCAAGAGGGAATGGAAAAAGCGATAGTGCATTTAGAGAAAATTGTGCAGTTACCTGTGACAACAGAGAATAAATATTTTGTTGGTAGTTTTCATAGTTGGTATCTTTTATATAAAGTACTGTATCAGGAGGGAAATCTTTCCTTGCAAGAAGCGAAGGAACATGCAAAGGCAATTACAAAAATGGACTTAAATGGGTATTACCGCACACAAGGAATTGTTAAATATTTAGAGGGTGATTTAGAAGCTTCACGCACTTATATGAGGAAAGCTGATAAAGAATTGAAGAGCGCTGAGAAGAGTGAGATAGGATATTTACAATTAGAGAGAGAATGGTTTGAGCAGTTGAAGGAGAGGGTATCTTACGATGGGTGAGGTATCCTCTTTTCTGTATGTAATCTTTTGCCGTTCCATAAAAAGTTCGGGGCGAGTAAAATGAGATAAGAAGAGCAAAGCTTGGAGGAATTATATATGGAAATTTTAGCGATTATTTTGTTAGTCTTGCTCATTTATGTGATTTTTAAAGTGACGTATGTAGCATTGAAAATACTTGCGATCCTGTTAGTTATCTTTTTAATCGTGGAGTTCGGTAGTAAGTTGCTTGGGGGATAGGGTATGTTGCACGTTTTGATTGTCGAAGGATGTCGTTAAATCGATATCCTGTGTCGAAACGTCGATATAATGAAAAAATCGCCGATATAATTGGAGAAACGGTCGATATAATCGAGGAATCGCTGATATATTTCGATAAATACCAAGCGGGGTATGCAAGCGTGGAGAATAGCAAACAAAAAAGCTGGAAGAGTATCTTCCAGCTTAAGAATTGCTTTCAATTTGTTGACCATTTTCTTCTTCGTGGTCTTGTAGTAGGTTGAATACGTCTGCTAGGCAGAATGCGATAAACCAAGTCCATAGACCGTGGAAGAAAGCTGAGCTTAATTGAAGTGGTAATGTATAGTTTGTCATTGAGTAGGAAATACATCCACCAACGATTCCGATCATTGTTAATAACATTGTTTTTTGAGCATTTTCTTCTGGATTGAAGAGGAAGAAAATGTATCCGCCTAAAATTGAAGCGCTTACAAGGGTTTCGATTCCATTAAAAATGATATTCTCCCCAAGTTGAGTGTTTGTCCAGAAACAGATTGCACCGCCGACGATGGCAAATAGGACAGCTAGTGTGTATCGTATATATTGATTCATATATTCATCTCCTTATGTAATAAGATGATTTGGAAGTCAAAAAGGTAGGTATAGTATATTGAAGTGAATTTTAGTTGTACGTATCTTTTTATAAAAAGATCAGTGAAGAATAACTAAGATGAACGGCTTTTGGAAAACCGTTACGTGTATGGTGTCTGAAATATACCCGACTGCTCGTTTCTTTTTGCTTATAAAAATAAGAGAAACTTCCAAGTCTATATACTCTTTTTTGTAAGTCTGCTTTCATTATAACACATTTAGGGGCACAATTATAGAATTATCTGATTTTGTAATAAGTGTAAAAATTAAAAAGCGCAAGGAATTGTAGTTCCTTGCGCTTTTTTATATACGTTTGAAACGGCCGACAATTTCAACTGTTTCAGTAATGTTCATAAATGCTTTATTATCCACTTGGCGGATAATACGTTTCATTTCGCCCAACTCGTAGCGAGTTACGACAGTGTAAATCATTTTTTTCTTATGGTTTGTATAGCCGCCGACAGCATCTACCATTGTCACCCCACGTATGCCGTGATGTAATAGTGAGCTTTTTATTTCCTCACCTTTTTCTGTAATTGTCATTATCGTTAATTTAATATGTTTTGTATGCACGGCATCAATTACTTTGCTGACTACAAACCGACTAATTAACGTATAAAGTGTAATATCCCATCCGAAAATAAATCCTGCTGCAACAAGTAAGATTAAGTTGAATCCAAAGATGATTGCTCCAATTGAAACATCGCGATGTTTCGCTACAATCAATCCAACAACATCAAAACCACCTGTTGAAGAAGCAAATCGGAATATGATTCCTGAGGCAGCACCGCAGATGACACCACCGAATACAGAAGAAAGTAAAATATCGTCTGAGACTTGGTGTACTGGGATAATGTTCATCGCTAAAGATGATACAGCTACAAAGTATGCCGTTAAAAAGGTTGTCTTCTTTCCTAAGTAAAAGTGACTTAAAATAAGAAGCGGAATGTTTAGTAAAAAGATAAGTGCTCCGATATTGTAGTGCATTAAATAACCGATAATCATCCCTACACCAGCGAACCCACCGCTAATCATATTATGCGGGATAAAAAACATATTCATAGAAATTGCATACAAAATAGAAGCTATAAAAATAACAACTAACTGTATCATAAATTCTAAGTGAAATGTTTTAGCTGCTGGGAAGGATAAAAAGGCGGTGTCGGGAACGTAATCGGCGTCTCCTAGTTGACCCATAGTATGTTTCATCTCCATATTCATTTTTGATTACAAGAAGAGAATAAAGCTTTTTTCAAAAACTGGCAATAGTTTTATTATAATACAAAAATTTTATAAATTTCTAACAAATTAAACCTATTCAAAGATACGTGTGAATATACTAAAGAAAGCGAATACATTAGTTTTCTAGCATAATTTTTTGAGAAAATATGCAAAAAAACTTTTGAGAACAAAAGGAAATAGAGAATGTTTGTGGAATGTGCTAAAATGACTTTATTAAGGATGTGAAGCGATGGAATTTTTATTGCAGGATGCAATTCTATATATATCGTTTGTAACGACGGCGCTTTGTTTATTAGAAGTTTTCTTTCTTGCTAACGTTTCTCGCTTTGTGCGTCAGCAAGCATCGAACGGTAGACAGAGAGCGTTTAAACTAGTTGATACGTGTGAAGAGGGTACAAGAAATGTACCGCTATTTTCTATTTTTTATAAATATGGAATGATTCGTTCTGTCCGCAGACAAGAATCGAGTGGAGAGAGTGACGAGGTAGGTCCGTATACACCAATGTTTCGCTAATTAATTACGAAACATTGGAGGAATGAACATGTTAAAATCATACCGAGCTAGGCTCATTAGTTTATCATTATTACTTGTTTTTGTTTTATCTGGCTGCAGTAATGCAGGTACAATTGATTCACATAGTACGGGAATTTGGAACCATTATTTCGTATATCCAATCTCATTTATGATTCAATTTGTTGCTCATCATATACCTGGAGCTAGCTTCGGGATTGCAATCATTATCATTACGCTTGTTGTTCGTTCAGCGATGATTCCATTAGCTGTTTCGCAATATCGTAGCCAAGCGAAAATGAAAAAAATGCAACCTGAATTACAGAAGCTGAAACAGAAATACGGTGATGTGGGTAAAGATCTTGAAAAACAAAAGCAGTATCAAAAAGAAATGTCAGAACTAATGAAATCAGGCGGTTGGAATCCGTTAGCTGGGTGCTGGCCAATCTTTATACAAATGCCGATTTTCTCTGCTTTGTATTATGCGATTAGCCGAACTGAAGAGATTCGTACATCTTCATTTTTATGGGTGAACCTAGGACATGCAGATCCATATCATATATTACCGATTATCGCAGCGTTAACAACATTTATTCAAATGAAGGTGTTCCAATCAAATATAACGCCTGGAGAGCAAGTACAAATGCTGAAAATACAGCAAATTATGATGCCAGCAATGATTTTGTTTATGGGTATTGCGGCACCATCAGGACTTGTGCTGTACTGGATTACAGGTAATTTATTTACAATGACACAAACAATTGTATTAAGAAAAGTAATGGAACGTGAAGAAGTACAATTACAAAATGCTTAGAAAAACGCCGCTCGTGATGAGCGGTGTTTTTTTGTCCCGATTGGTTTGGGCTAATAATTAGTGGAGGATGGACAAATCCCCCCACTAGTTAAAGTTTCACTTTATTTAAATCGTTAAGGAAATTTTAAGAAACCAACATTACTATAGGCGTTGTATACGAAAGTGTACATGCTTTAGAAATATGAAGGAGGAAATTTCCTATGAAGAAAAAAACAGTTGGGTATGTAGCAATTGCAGGTGCTTTATCATTTGGAATTATAGGAGGAGCTTGCATACCAGCGTTTGCGGCAACTAATACTCCAGCAGCTGAGCAAGTTACAAAAGGAACTGCAAAGAAGAATTTAGATGAGGCGACAAAACAAAAAGTAAAAACGATTATGGACGATACAAAGAAACAGTTAGAGGAACTAGGTGTGAACTTACCAGAGAAGGGTAATCGCAAGGAAATGTTTGCGGGATTAGATGATCAGGCGAAAGAAAAAGCGAAGTCGATTTTAGAGCAAGGGAAGTCTGGAACATTAACTCGTGAGCAAGTGAAAGAGAAATTGAAAGAGTTAGGCGTGAACTTACCAGAGAAAGGTAAGCACAAGGAAATATTTGCAGGATTAGATGATCAGGCGAAAGAAAAAGTGAAGTCAATTTTAGAGCAAGAAAAGTCTGGAGCATTAACACGTGAGCAAGTGAAAGAGAAGTTGAAAGAGTTAGGCGTAAACTTACCAGAGAAAGGTAAGCACAAAGAAATGCTTGCAGATTTAGATGAAGCGACAAAAGAAAAAGTGAAGTCGATTTTAGAGCAAGGGAAGTCTGGAGCATTAACACGTGAGCAAGTGAAAGAGAAGTTGAAAGAGTTAGGCGTAAACCTCCCAGAGAAAGAGAAGCATGAAGACATCTTTACGGGATTAGATGAAGCGACAAAAGAAAAAGCGAAAGCAATTTTAGAGAATGAAAAGAAAAAATTAGAGGAATTGAATGTTGATTTGCCACATCATAAATTTTTTATGAAAAATGAAGATAAATAATTGAACTATGTCGTATCTTTCGTGTGGGCAACCGAAAGGTACATATGTGAGGAGGCTGTCTTTGGAACAGCTTCCTCTTATTGTGTAGGTTACTATTGTTGTCGTTTTTTGTTGGGAAGTCTATATAATTTCATTTACCCTCTCACGTTGTTCACGGGAGAGCAAATTAGAGAAATATGGTAACTTCTGTTATAATATAAGGAGAGAACTATTTCTTATGTTATATAAAAAAAATATATTGATTTTTTCTAACAATTCAATATAATGAACAATAACTACAAAATTCGACATCAAGAAGTGATGATGAGGATATGATCAATTTTTTACGATTCTCAGAGAGGGAGGCCTTTGGCTGTGAGCTTCCTAATACGGGAAAATCGATTACCACCTCTGAACTGCAGCAGTGAACGGATATCTAGTAATTGCTTGCCGGCAAAAACCGTTATTTAGACTTGAGAAATTGGTGAAGTGTGTCACTTTACTAATTGAAACAAGGGTGGAACCACGAATAAAACACTCGTCCCTTTTTTAGGGAGGAGTGTTTTTTTATTTCATTTTTGCATCACACTAGAATTGGAAGGAGGATACGCAGCATGCATCATGATGAGAAAAACAAAATTGGTTTAACAGTGGCACTATCTATCGTAGTAGGAACTATTATTGGGTCGGGTGTGTTTATGAAACCAGGGAGCGTATTAGATTACTCAGGGAGTTCTAATATGGCTATTTTTGCTTGGGTAATTGGCGGTCTGTTGACGTTAGCAAGTGGTTTAACAGTAGCCGAAATTGGAGCGCAAATTCCGAAAAATGGTGGGTTGTATACGTATTTAGAGGAGATTTACGGAAGTTTTTGGGGGTATTTATCTGGCTGGATGCAAACAATTGTTTATGGACCAGCTATTATTGGAACGTTAGGTTTGTATTTTAGTTCTTTAATGATCAATTTTTTCTATTTAGATAAAGTCTGGAATTTACCAATCGCAATTGGAACAGTTGTGTTCCTAGGCGTTATAAATAGTTTGGGAACAAAATATGGGGGCATCGTCCAAACGGTTACGACAGTTGGGAAGATGATTCCAATTATATTAATTGTTGTGCTAGGGTTTTGGAAAGGGAATAGTGATATCTTCAACGTAGTTGTACCGATATCAGAAAATCAAAGTATCGGGATGGCAATTTTAGCAACTTTATTTGCCTATGATGGTTGGATTTTACTTGCTTCTATTGGCGGAGAAATGAAGAACCCAACAAAGTTATTACCAAAGGCAATGACAATTGGGATTTTAATTGTAACAGCTGCTTACGTATTAATTAACTTAGCGTTACTAAATGTATTACCAGCAGCGAAAATTGTGGACCTTGGAGAAAACGCAACGGCGACAGCTGCGGGCATGTTACTTGGAGAATATGGCGGGAAAATTATTAGTATTGGTATTATCATTTCTATTTTCGGCTGTTTAAATGGAAAGATTTTAACGTTCCCACGTATTCCGATGTCGATGGCAGAGCGTGGACACCTTCCGTTTTCTAAGTTTATCGCAAAGGCACACGAGAAGTTTAAAACACCAGCGAATGCGATTACTGTTGAAATCATATTAGGAATTATTTTAATGCTTATTAGTGATCCGAATAAGCTATCTGAGATTTCCGTATTCATTATTTATATTTTCTATGTAATGACATTTATAGGTGTCTTCATTTTAAGAAAGCGTAACAAGGATAAAGAGCGTGCATATAGTGTACCGTTATTCCCGATTGTACCAATCGTTGCGATTTTAGGATCGTTATTTGTACTTGGAAGTGCGATTATTAACGATCCGGTAAGTTGCTTCTTATCAATTGGAATTGTATTTACTGGACTTCCGGTGTATTGGTACTTAAATAAGAAGAAAGAAACTGGAGTTTAATGATTGAAGGGCAGGCGTATAATACGCCTGCTTTTTTGCTGTAAAAAAATTGTACTTGCGTCCACTTTCTCTTTTGGTTACTATAATAGTAGTAACCAAAAGAGAAAGTGTGGGGAAAGACTTGAATTTTCGTGTGTATATTTTAGCTATTGCGGCTTTTGTAGTCGGAACGGTTGAGCTAATTATAGGAGGAACGCTTGATTTAGTTGCCAATGATTTAGGTGTGTCGATTAGTGCAGCTGGTCAGCTTATTACAATATTTTCAGTAGTATTCGCTCTATCAGGGCCAGTTTTATTAGCATTAACAGGCAAGTTTGAAAGAAAGAAATTGTATGTTGTGGCATTATCAATTTTCTTAATTGGAAATATCATTTCGGCATTTAGTGTGAATTACGGGATGTTAATGTTCTCGAGAGTAATTTGTGCAGCGAGTGGATCGCTTATTATTGCACTATCGGTAACACTTGCTTCTAGTGTAGTAGAGCCGCATTTTCGTGCGCGTGCAATTGGAATCATTTTCATGGGTATTAGTGGATCACTCGTACTTGGAGTACCGCTCGGTCTTGTGCTCGGAAATGCATATGGATGGCGTGCACCATTTGTATTAATTTCAATATTAACTGTTATGGCGATTGCTTGTATTTCATTATTCTTAACGAAAGTACCACCGACATCGGTATTATCAATAAGAGAACAAATCGCTACGTTAAAGGATAAAAAAATTGTAAGTGCACAGTTAACATCATTTTTATTTTTAACAGGTCATTTAACGCTATACGCATATTTAACGCCGTTTTTAAAAGATGTGATGCATGTTGAAGCAAATTGGATTAGTGTGTTTTACTTCATTTTCGGAATTGCAGCGGTACTTGGAGGTGGCCTTGGCGGCTGGCTTGCTGATAAATGGGGATCGAAGAAAAGTATTATTTCCATCATTATCGTATTTGCATGTGCTATCTTCCTATTGCCACTAATGACATTCTCATTTCCGCTCTTTATCATTATGATGGGCTTATGGAGTATGCTGAGCTGGGCGATTTCACCAGCGCAACAAAATTATTTAATTGAAATTGCACCGGAATCAGCTGGTATTCAGCAAGGATTAAATAACTCTGCACTTCACTTAGGAATTGCACTTGGTTCAACAGTGGGCGGAGTTGTTATTGAAAAATCATCTGTTATATATAACGCTTGGGTAGGCGGCGTTTTCATTATATTGGCACTGCTTTGTGCGATTTTCTCTATTACGAGAGGACGCTCGAATCAGCTTACGAAAGAAGAATMTATCGTTTGATAGGTTCTTTTTTTTGTGTAAAAAATTGCAGGGGTTAGTAGAGAAATGAAGAAGGAAGTATATAGCGAGGTGATAGTATATGGATTATTCAATTATTGGTTTTATATTCACAGTACTTCCGTTATTTGTGATTGTTTTTGTATTTAGATGGGTTCGTTTCCTCTATCAAAATTCAGAGAAACAAGTAGAGCAAAATGAGAAAATCATTGAGCTTTTGATGGGGATAAAAGAACAAAATGAAAAGGAGTCTAGGTGAAAAACTAGGCTCCTTTTTTATGATTCATTTAATACCTCAATTTCATCAACAAACTCTTAATTTCCTCATCTTCCATAAAGAGATCATGGTGCTTCTCTGTAATCTTCGCAAGTGCAACGTCATGATAGAAGAACTCCGTAAAGAACTTCACGAAAGGCTGTGACATTGTCTTCATCGCTTGCCATGATTCTTGCTCTACACCAGCAAATAAAATTTCGCGGTCGTCAACGATAAGTAGTAAATAACGCTCTAATGCGTTAGGTTCTTCAGTTGGGATTAGAAAATGCATGTTTTCTAACTCTGTTTTTACTTTTCCAACTATGAGGGACTCGATTTTGACGCCTTGTTTTGCTTTTTGTTCTAGTAAAGGAAGATATTCTAAAAGGGTATCGTTCCATGCTGAGATACGTATGGATTCTTTGGCATCTTCTATAAGTTGCCTACTTTGTACTTTAATAGAAGACTGCATTTTTAAACTCCAAACGCGGTCATCTGTAAATGACTTTTTAGAAATATTATTTTCAAGTTCTTGAATATTAGATTGGAATTCTGTCGTTAACTTTTCAATTGCTAGCTTGAGTGGTAATGCTGTATACAATTTTTTCTTTTCAGAAACAGAATCCATTACCATCCCTTTATCAATGAGTCGTGCTAACACTTCGTATATTTTTGCTTTTGGAACACCTGAATGTTTAACGATAGTTGTTGCATCTAATGGGTCATTGCTTGATACGACAACTTCATAAGCTTGGCTTTCATATTGTGAGAAACCGAATTTTTGTAGCATAGTTCCCTCCGAACGAATGAGATTATAGTTTAAGGATAATGAACTATTTGTGTTTACACAAGTGTTACGATACTAACTAAGTTGATTGAAATGAGAATAAATTTCAATTTTTTAAACTATATAGATTGAGCTTTTAGATTTATCTATTATACTTAATATAGTGATTAATGCAATTAAATTCATCGAGAAGGGGATGCTTGAGGGAAGATGTTGAGAAGTTTACGTTTAAAAATTGCGGTAGTATTTTCGGTGCTTATTTCTATGATGTTTGTAATATTAGGTACAGCTGTGTATCAATTGCAAAAAGAGAAAGAAACGCACTCCTTAGACCAGTATTCTGAAAATACGATGGATCTTGTGACAGAGCAGTTAACTGCATTTATGCAGCGAATTGAAGAAGATATGGGTCATTATGGAAGTCATGATGATATTCAAAACATGCTACAAGATGGGGTTACTCCAGAAGAGGAGAGTTTTATTTTAAAGGAATTTTCAAGGTTTAAAAAGAATCATCCTGATATTTTAGATGTCTACATAGGGACGAAAGATAAAAAAACGTTGAGTGCAAATCTTGCTGATGGGGGAAAAGTACCTGAAGGATATGATCCAACAAGTCGTCCGTGGTATAAAACATCCGAAGCAGATACAAAATCGATTATTTGGGGACAACCACAATATGAAATCGCGACAGGTAAGTTAAGTATTGGAGTTTCAAAAGCCATTGTCAGGCAAGATGGTTCTGTGTTAGGTGTTGTAGCAATGGATGTATCACTAGGGACGATTCAAAAGCTACTCCATAATATTCAATATAATAATGGCGGAGAAATGTTTATTATAAATGATAAAAATATTGCCATTGTGTACCCAGAGAAGGTAGGAAAAGATGTTTCGAAAGAACCACTTGTTAAAAGTTTAAATAAAGATGAAACGAAATTTGCAGCGGCGACATTAGGCGGAAAAGATGTAGTAGCCTATAGTCAATTGTTTGATAAGATGAAATGGAAAATCGGGATTGTATATCCGAAAGAGTCCATTGATAACTTACTAATAGAAACAAGAAATACGGTTATTTTAACGGCGTGTATAAGTTTATTAATTGGAATAGTTGCATCATATATATTCTCAAGAAGATTAGCAAGACCATTACAACTATTAACAAATCACGTTCAAAAAGTAGCGGAAGGTGATTTAACACTACAAATGAAGGTGACAAGTAAAGATGAGGTTGGTACGCTTACGACTCACTTTAATGATATGGTTGAGCAAATGAATGAAATGGTAAGTAAAATTAAAAATAGTGTATCGACAGTACAGCAATCGACTCACAATCTGCATTATTTAACGAATGAAACTGTAGCAGCTAGTAGAGAAGTTTCAGGTGCAATGGATGATGTGAGCGGAGGCGCGTCTACTCTTGCTAATAGTGTAGAGGAGGTTTCAGCGCAACTTGAAAATATGGCGCAGTCGATGGAAGAAATGAATAGTTCCGTTGGTGAAATAAAGGGAGTGACTGGCAAGGCGGAAGAAGCATCTAAGCAGGGACTCAATACGATGCGGAATTTAGTTCGTACAAGAGAACAATCATCTTCTATCGTTGTTCATACGGAAGAAGCATCAGGTAAGTTAGAGCAAAGGGTTGGATCGATTCAAAATGTGGTAGAACTTATAAAAGGTCTTTCGGATCAAACGAATTTACTGGCTTTAAATGCTTCAATTGAAGCAGCACGTGCAGGTGAGCAAGGTAAGGGCTTTGCTGTTGTTGCGGAAGAGGTTCGAAAATTAGCTGAACAATCAAAAGAGGCAACGAGTGAGATTGCAATAATGATTAGCGATGTGCAGTTAGAAGTAAAACGAGTTGTAGAAGTTGTAAGTAAATTGAAAGACATTGCGGATGTACAAAAAAAAGTTACGACAGAGGCAGAGGCTGAATTCCGCACAATTATGTCAGTTGTAAGCACAATTAGTACATCAGTTGGAAAAATTGTAGAAGAGGTAAATAACATAGGTCACGAGCAAGAAGACATTACAGAAGTTATGCAAACAATTGCTAGCACAAGTCAAGAGAGCGCGGCTGTTTCTGAAGAGGTAAATGCAGCAACTGAGTCACAAGTGAATCATTTAGAAAAAGTAGCTCATACGATGGAAAGTTTGACAGATAATATGCAGGACTTAGAGAGAGTGGTTGAGCAGTTTAAAGTAGAAGAGTAACGTATTAGTAAAATGATGAGGATTTCGGTAAAATAGATAATGGATATATAAGAAGCAGTTATAGGAGGAAGATTATTATGGCAATTGTTGATGTATCGATTATTCCAGTAGGAACAGGTAATCCAAGTGTTAGTGAATATGTAGCAGAAGTACAAAAGGTGCTAGAGAAAAATGCTGATCGCGTGAAGTATCAATTAACACCGATGAATACAGTAATTGAAGGAGATCTTCCTGTCATTTTAGAAGTCATTCAACAAATGCATGAAGTTCCATATACGAAAGGTGCACAGCGCGTTGCGACAACAATTCGTATCGATGATCGTCGTGATAAAGTAAGCACGATGGAGAAGAAATTAAACTCTGTTCGATCAAAATTATAAGAAGAAGCAGCGATTTTCGCTGCTTTTTTCATATAGGAGGAAAATAAGATGAGTGAAAAGTTTAATGAGCAGTTTGATGGCTTGCTAGAGAAATACACGGAACTATTACTTGGAGAGAGCAACGAAGAGCGTAAAGAGCAGGTACAGAAATGGGCACTTTATTCTTATATGGCTAAGACGATGCCAGCTTTAGTGAAACATTGGAATGAGACGTATCCAGATGCAAAAGAAGAGATGGTACAGTTAATTACGAATATTAAAAAGCTGAATGATGAGAAGCGAAATGAGAAGTAAGAAGGCTTGAGATAATGTTACCTCAAGTTTTTGCTATTAATATCCTCATATAATTTACAAGAAATATAAATGGTTTTGTGAGCATGTCGAATATTTTCGGCATGCTCATTTTTTCCCTAGTAAACCCGTTTTTTCTGAATGTCGAAAAATATTTTCTTCATATTTACAAACGAGAATATAGGGTTTTAAATGTTTTGATAGTATTTTATAAATTATCTAAATAATTATTTGTATCAAATAATTTTAAACAGTGATATAATTTCGAAGAGGGGTAAAAAACAGATAAATCATAGTCATAGGGGTGAATTACATGGAACAATTAATGCGAAATTCGTTTCTTTTCTTATCTAAAAATAAAGCGCTAACAAAACTGGCTAAAAAGTACGGTTTACGCTTTGGTGCAGGTCGCTTCGTCGCAGGGGAAACGATTGAATTAGCGACAGCTGCAATTAAAGCATTAAATAAGCAAGGTCTTTGTGTAACAATCGATTATTTAGGTGAATTCGTTGATAACGAAGCGGAAGCAAATGAAATGGCTAGCGAATCGATTGAAGCGATTCGTGCAATTGGAAGAGAAGGTCTTAATTCGCAGCTTTCTTTAAAGATGACTTCTATGGGATTAGATATCTCTGACGAAATCGTAATGAACAATATGCGCCGTATTTTAGAAGCTGGAAAAGAAAATGGTGTGTTTATTACAATTGATATGGAAGACTATACGCGCTGCGGGAAAACAATTGATATCTTTAAACAATTAAAATCTGAATACGATAATATTGGTACTGTTATTCAAGCTTACTTATATCGTACAGAAAAGGATATGGAAGATTTAAACGCTTATAATCCTAATTTACGTCTTGTAAAAGGGGCCTATAAAGAACCTGAAGAAGTAGCGTTCCCGGAAAAGAAAGATGTAGATGACAATTATAAAAAAATTATTAAAATGCACTTATTAAATGGAAATTACACTGCAATTGCTTCACATGACGAAGCGATTATTGAATATACAAAAAAACTTGCCGAAGAACACAACATTCCAAGGGATCAATTTGAATTCCAGATGTTATTTGGTATTCGTACAGAGCGTCAACTTGAGCTAGTAAAAGAAGGCTACAAAATGCGCGTTTACGTACCTTATGGAAACGACTGGTATGGCTATTTCATGCGCCGTCTAGCAGAACGTCCAGCAAACGTTGCGTTCGTATTAAAAGGTATGATCAAAAAATAACCAAGGAGAAAATACTCCTTGGTTATTTTAATTGCTGAAATGCGTAGTTCGCCATTTTCTTCGTATCAGGGTATAGCTGTGTACGAGTAGAAGATAACACGACGTTAATGACGCGTTTACCGTCTTTTTCATCAACTGTTACGACTGTGTATTTTCCGAGTGCTGATAAACCGCTTTTACTTCCAATGGCATATGAATCGTCATATAGTTCTTCTCGTCCATAGTTTGCAATTTTTGGAGAGCGCTCTGAAGTATGTAGAGTAGTACGTGTTGAGTTCATATAATCTAAAACAATTGGATACTTTAATGCTTCTTTCGTAATAATAGCAATGTCATAAGGTGATACTTTATTTCCAAGTGCATCAGCACCACTTGCGTTTTTGAAAGTCGCATGCTTTGTACCAAGTTCCTTCGCTCTAGCATTCATCATTTTCACAAACTCTTCTTTTGATCCCGCAATATGTTCAGCGATTGACTCAGCGATTGGGTCTGCACTAATAATAAGCATAAGTTTTAATGCCTCATCACGTTTTAACTTTTCACCCGCGCGAAGCTTAATCTTTTTACTTTGACTTTCCGTTTTAATCGCATTCGCTGTAACCGTAATTTCTTCATCTTCTTTTACATTCTCTAGTAAGAGTAAGGTAGTCATCATTTTCCCTATACTAGCGGGATAAGAGCGTTCATCTTCCCGTTTTCCATACAAAGTTTCACCTGTGTCTGCATCGATTGTAATCCCGTATTGCCCAGTAATGTTAGGCTGATCTGCTCTTACAACTTGTTGCCGTTGTGCATAAGAAAAGAAAATCATCCCTGTAAATAGTGTGGCAATCATTACAATCATAATTATTGTTCGTTTCATCATCGTTCCCTCTTTTGTTTTCCATATGTACAAATAAATTGGGCAGAAAAAGCAGCCATTAATCATTATGCCACGTTCTCTGCCCAAAAATATAGCGTTATTTTTCGCCCATATTATGCTTCTTATATTGTTGGTTATTGCTTTGACGCCCTTTTTCAACACCGTGATTATGCGGACCTGCATTTCCAGTTACACTTGCTGCGCTAATTCCAGCTTTTGAAGGGTTCTTCTTAAGTTTTGCCATATATATTCCTCCAGTTTCGTCAGATTATAAAAAAGGAAAAGTGCATTTTAATAAAGAAAATACACATGTATAGCATAGCCAAATGAAAGAAATATATTTATTTCAGAAAATTTTATCAATAAATATATTGCGAAAATTCAAACTGTATCATATATTTATTAGTAGAGGCTCACTCATTGATTGCGACTTATGTCGAAAAATTGAATGAGCATTCATTCAAGAATAGGGGGAGAAATGGATGTTCCAAATTAAAAAGGCTGCTGTTCTAGGTTCAGGCGTAATGGGTTCAGGGATTGCGGCACACTTAGCTAATATTGGTATTCCGACATTATTGCTTGATATTGTACCACCGGCGCTTACGAAGGAAGAAGAAGCGAAGGGACTTACATTAGAACATAAAAGTGTGAGAAATCGTTTTAGTAACACGGCTTTGCAAAAACTAGTAAAGCAAAAACCAGCTCCTCTGACAGTGAAAGGTAATCTAGCGCTGATTGAAGCAGGTAACTTTGAAGATGATCTTGAGCGTCTTGCTGACGTAGATTGGATTATTGAAGTAGTAGTTGAAAACTTAGATATAAAGAAGAAACTATTTGAAAAAGTAGATGCTGTTCGTAAATCAGGCTCAATTGTGAGCTCAAATACATCAGGCATTTCCGTTGAAAAAATGGCAGAAGGTCGTTCAGACGACTTCCAGAAACACTTCTTAGGAACACACTTTTTTAACCCACCACGATATTTAAAACTTCTAGAGGTAATACCGACGAAAGAAACTGATCCACAAGTATTAAGCTTCATGAAACTATTTGGCGAAGACGTTCTTGGAAAAGGCGTTGTTATCGCAAAAGACACACCAAACTTTATTGGAAACCGCATCGGTACGTATGGCTTGCTTGTAACGCTTCAAGAAATGATTAAGCGTGGCTATAGCATTGGAGAAGTTGACTCTGTAACAGGTCCATTAATTGGTCGTCCGAAGAGCGCAACGTTCCGCACATTAGATGTTGTTGGTTTAGATACATTTGTACACGTTGCAAATAACGTATATGAAAATGTACAAGAAGAAGAGCGCGATGTATTTAAAGTACCTGCTTTCATGCATGACATGCTTGATAAAAAATGGCTTGGAAGTAAAACGGGTCAAGGCTTCTTCTTAAAACAAGGAAAAGAAATTTTAGAATTAAATCCAGAAACGATGGAATATGGAGCGCGCAAAAAATTAAAAGCTGCATCCATCGAGTTAAGTAAGCAAGAAAAAGGATTAGCGAATAAATTGAAAGCGCTTGTATACGCGAAAGATCGCGCAGGAGAGCTGTTATGGAACATTATCACACCAACTCTTTTATACTCTGCAAAACTTCATAAAGAAATTGCTGACGATATCGTTGCAATTGACCAAGCGATGAAATGGGGCTTCGGCTGGGAGCAAGGTCCATTTGAAATTTGGGATGCAATTGGCGTTGAAAAGTCCGTTCAAAAGATGGAAGAAAACGGCGCAGTTGTTCCTGCTTGGGTGAAAGAAATGGTAGAGAAAGGTTTTGCTACTTTCTATAAACATGATAATGGTGATAGCTACTATTACGACAATGGTGAATATAAGCTAATCGAACGTAACAAAAAAGCAATTTCGCTTAAGCAATTAAAAGCGAAAAACGGTGTGTTAAAGAAAAATAGCGGAGCGAGCTTAATTGATTTAGGCGATGGTATCCTTTGCTTAGAATTCCATTCGAAGAGCAATGCAATCGGTATGGATATTACACAAATGATTAACTACGCTGTTGATGAAGTAGAGAAAAATTATAAAGGTCTTGTTATCGGAAACCAATCGAAGAACTTCTGCGTTGGTGCGAACCTTGCAATGATCTTAATGGAAGCACAAGATGACAACTACTTTGAAATTGAGTGGGTTGTGAAAAACTTCCAAGATGCAATGACGAAAATTAAGTATTCTTCTAAGCCAGTTGTAGCAGCGCCATATGGYATGACGCTTGGCGGCGGTACAGAAGTTTGTTTACCAGCAGCGAGCATTCAAGCTTCTAGCGAAACATATATGGGCTTAGTAGAAGTAGGTGTTGGCTTAATCCCTGGCGGAGGCGGTAACAAAGAGCTATACATTAAACACTTAAACAAAATGGCAAACGGTGTAGAATTCGACTTACAAAAAGTTGCGAATAAAGTATTCGAATCCGTAGCGATGGCGAAAGTTTCTACATCAGCGCAAGAAGCTGTCTCTAACAATTTCTTAGGCGATAAAGACGGTATTAGTGTGAATGGTGATCACTTACTATATGATGCGAAACAAAAGGCACTTTCTTTATATGAAACGGGTTATAAAGCGCCGATTCGTAAAAAGATACCAGTTGTTGGTGAAACAGGCTATGCAACGCTTGTACTTGGTGCAGAAGCAATGCATTTATCAGGTTACATTTCTGAACATGATCTTCACATTGCGAAGAAACTTGCATATGTCATTGCGGGCGGAAAAGTGCCGTACGGAACAGAAGTTGATGAGCAGTATTTATTAGATGTAGAACGTGAAGCATTTATTAGCTTAGTAAGTGAGATGAAATCACAAGCAAGAATGCAGCACATGCTTGTAAAAGGAAAGCCATTACGTAACTAATAACGAGGGGAGATATCGTTCATGAGAGAAGCTGTCATTGTTGCGGGAGCAAGAACACCAATTGGAAAAGCAAAGAGGGGTTCATTAAAAACAGTTCGTCCTGACGATCTAGGGGCGTTAGTAGTAAAGGAAACGTTAAAGCGTGCGAATTATGAAGGGCCAATCGACGACTTAATTTTCGGTTGTGCGATGCCAGAAGCAGAACAAGGTTTAAATATGGCTCGTAATATCGGCGGGCTAGCAGGACTTTCTTACGATGTTCCAGCTATTACAATTAACCGTTACTGTTCTTCAGGTTTACAAAGTATCGCTTACGGAGCAGAGCGCATTATGCTTGGGCACTCTGAAGCTGTATTATCAGGCGGAGCGGAATCAATGAGTTTAGTTCCAATGATGGGGCACGTTGTTCGTCCGAATAGTCGCCTTGTAGAAGCTGCTCCAGAATATTATATGGGTATGGGACATACAGCAGAGCAAGTTGCTGTGAAATATGGAATTTCTCGTGAAGAGCAAGATGCATTCGCGGTAAGAAGTCATCAACGTGCTGCAAAAGCATTAGCTGCAGGGAACTTTGCTGATGAAACAGTATCTGTAGATGTAATGTTACGCACTGTTGGAGCAAACAACAAACTGCAAGAAGAAACACGTATTTTCGCACAAGATGAAGGTGTAAGAGCGGAGACGACGCTAGACATTTTAGGTAAATTACGTCCAGCATTTAACGTTCGTGGTTCTGTAACGGCTGGTAACTCTTCACAAATGAGTGATGGAGCAGCATCTGTACTATTAATGGATCGTGAAAAAGCAGTGAGCGATGGCATGAAGCCACTTGCGAAATTCCGTTCATTTGCAGTAGCGGGTGTACCACCAGAAATAATGGGTATCGGTCCAATTGCTGCAATTCCGAAAGCGTTAAAATTAGCTGGTTTAGAGCTATCTGATATCGGTCTATTCGAACTAAATGAAGCATTCGCTTCTCAATCTATCCAAGTTATTCGTGAACTTGGTTTAGATGAAGAAAAAGTGAACGTAAACGGCGGTGCAATCGCACTTGGACATCCACTTGGCTGTACAGGAGCAAAACTAACACTATCCCTTATTCACGAAATGAAACGCCGCAACCAACAATTCGGTATCGTAACAATGTGTATCGGCGGCGGAATGGGAGCAGCGGGAGTATTTGAATTATTATAAAAAAAGTGTAAGCGGCTCGCTCAGAATGTGAGGGGGATGGAGCTTCAGATGTAGAGGCGCTTTTTGCCTCGCAGGAAGAAGCGAAGCCACCGAACATTCTAGCCGCTGGAACTAGATTATAAAAAAAGTGTAAGCGGCTCGCTCAGAATGTGAGGACGCTAAAGCAAAGAATGGAAGCAACAAAGGGGTATCCCGCATTAACGGGCAGTAAAACTCCCACCGATTAAAGTTTCACTTTATAAAAAATAAAAGTGAGAGCCAGCTTCTTTTAAAATGAGAGAAGCGGATTATGAAAATATAAAGGAGGAAATTTTCATGGAAAAAACAGTAGGAAGTGCGGTTAAAGGCGGTAGCTTTTTAGTAGATGAGATTACGATTGATCAAGTGTTTACGCCAGAAGATTTTTCATCTGAGCATAAAATGATTGCAAAAACGACTGAGGACTTTATCGTAAATGAAGTTCTTCCGGAGCTTGAATATTTAGAGCAACACGAGTTTGATCGTTCTGTGCGTCTTTTAAAAGAAGCTGGTGAACTTGGTTTATTAGGTGCTGACGTACCAGAAGAGTACGGCGGAATTGGTCTTGATAAAGTAAGCTCAGCGTTAATCGCAGAGAAATTCTCGCGCGCTGGTGGTTTTGCAATCACTCACGGTGCTCATGTTGGTATCGGATCTTTACCAATCGTATTATTCGGTAACGAAGAGCAAAAGAAAAAATATTTACCATTACTTGCAACTGGTGAAAAATTAGCTGCATATGCATTAACTGAGCCAGGTTCAGGATCTGACGCATTAGGTGCGAAAACAATTGCACGTTTAAATGCAGAAGGTACACATTACGTATTAAACGGTGAAAAACAATGGATTACAAACTCTGCATTTGCTGATGTATTTGTTGTATATGCTAAAGTAGACGGCGAGCACTTCTCGGCATTTATCGTAGAGAAAGAGTATGCTGGCGTATCTACAGGCCCTGAAGAGAAGAAAATGGGTATTAAATGTTCTTCAACTCGTACGTTAATTTTAGAAGATGCATTAGTACCGAAAGAAAACCTACTTGGTGAAATCGGTAAAGGTCATATTATTGCGTTCAACATTTTAAATATCGGTCGTTATAAATTAGGTGTTGGTACAGTTGGATCTGCGAAACGTGCAGTAGAAATTTCAGCACAATATGCAAATCAACGTCAACAGTTCAAACAACCAATCGCTCGCTTCCCATTAATTCAAGAGAAACTTGCGAATATGGCAGCGAAAACATATGCAGCTGAAAGCTCTGTATATCGTACAGTAGGTTTATTCGAAAGTCGCATGAGCACATTATCTGAAGAAGAAGTAAAAGACGGTAAAGCAGTAGCAGCTTCTATCGCTGAATATGCAATCGAGTGCTCTTTAAATAAAGTGTTCGGTTCTGAAGTGTTAGATTATACGGTAGATGAAGGTGTTCAAATTCACGGTGGTTACGGATTTATGGCAGAGTACGAGATTGAAAGAATGTACCGCGATTCTCGTATTAACCGTATTTTCGAAGGCACGAACGAAATTAACCGCCTAATCGTACCAGGTACGTTCTTACGTAAAGCGATGAAAGGTGAATTACCACTTCTTCAAAAAGCACAAAAATTACAAGAAGAGTTAATGATGATGATGCCAGAAGAAGTAGGCGATGAGCCATTAGCACTTCAAAAATATTTAGTAAAGAACGCGAAGAAAATCGGCTTAATGGTAGCTGGATTAGCTGCTCAAAAATATGGTAAAGCATTAGATAAAGAGCAAGAAATTCTTGTGAATATCGCTGACATCGTAAGCAACCTTTACGCAATGGAATCTGCTCTTCTTCGTACAGAAAAAGCAATTAAAACAACTGGTCTTGAAAAGAATAAACAAAAAGTGTTATACACTGAAGTATTCTGCCAAGAAGCATTCAACGAAATCGAAGCAGATGCGAAAGAAACACTTATCGCAGTTGAAAACGGCGACATGCTGCGAATGATGTTATCATCATTACGCAAATTAACTCGCCACACGCCACTTAACGTAATTCCGAAGAAACGTGAAATTGCTGCGAAAATTTTAGAAGATGAGCGTTACACAGTTTAATATATGATGGGGAACCAGTGGCCGTTTGGCTGCTGGTTTTTTTATCGATGGATTCTTGAAAAGGGCTGTTTTACATATGTATTTGTAAACGGCTTTTTTTAATGGAGGTAAAGGAGATGAAGTTAATAAGAGTAGGAACAGTTCACCAAATCGCATTTTTACCGCGTCTATTTCCGATTAACTGTTACTTTGTTGAAGAAGAAACAGGATTAACTTTAATTGATGCTGCTTTACCATTTTGTGCAAAGAAGATTTTAGAAGCGGCTCGAAAAACAGGAAAACCGATTACGAATATCGTTATTACACATGCGCATGATGACCATATAGGGGCGCTCGATGCTATAAAACAAGAATTTCCGAATGTTCCGGTCTATATTTCTAAAAGAGATGCAAGTTTACTTGAAGGGGATTTGTCACTGCAAATAGGGGAACCAGACACGCAGGTAAAAGTAAGTGTGTCAAAAAGGATAAAGACGATTCCAGATATTCTTCTTCAAGAGGGAGATCAAATAGGTTCCCTTGTAGCGATTGCAGCTCCAGGTCATACACCGGGATCAATGGCGTTTTTAGACACGAGAAATGATGCACTCATTGTTGGAGATGCATTTCAAACGAGAGGCGGGATAGCGGTAGCAGGGCAATTAAATTGGCTTTTTCCATTTCCTATGTTTGGTACGTGGGATGCAGAAGTTTCATTAACGAGTGCGCAGAAATTGCTGGAGTATAAGCCGTCTATATTAGCGACAGGGCATGGGAAGATGATTAAAGATCCGTTAGTGCAAATGCAACGGGCGATTGAAGAAGCGGAAAGGAATTTAACAAGAAAGAGCCTCAAATAATTTTGAGGCTCTTTTTGCTAGATGATATTATTTTGCTGGTTTTAAAAATGTGTATATGGCTAAGGAAAAACAAAGGAAAATAAATGCGATAGGATCTTGATATGGATTAGGTTCAGAGCCCTTCTGGATTTCTGTAAGGAAGTCATGTGTTTTCATGTTTATTTCTCCTTTCATTAATAATTTATTATTTGGTGTAAAAGAAGACGAGAGATGATGAATAAGAAAAATGGTGGAATTGCAAAGAATGAGAAGTATTTTAAAGGGATTTTCATGTTAATTATTTTATAGTATATGTCTATATTTTAATGTGAAAATAAAAGTTAAAAATATGTAATTTTGCATATTCGAACACGCGTGTAAAAAAATGAAAACTAGGCTTTGTATACTGCGACTTTTTTTATGCATACAATCCAAAAAAAACCAAATACTAATGACGAATGAAAAAAGAAAGGCGGGTATGTTCTATGCAAAATTTAACAGAGCTTGAAGTAGAAAATTTACGTCATTTAATTGGTGGTCATGCGACGATTATTAACAAATTGGACCAGTATGCACAGGCTTGTACAGATCCAGAGTTGAAACAAATGCTACAAAAGGATGCGCAAGATGCACGAAATACGAAACAACAGTTAATGACTTTTTTAGGATAGGAGGAAGAGAGAAATGAATGAAAAAGATATGGTAAATGATTATTTAGCAGGGTTAAATTCAAGTTTAACAAGTTATGCAAATTATATTTCTCAGTCTGATAATGAACAGTTACATCAAACGTTAATTCAAATTCGTAATCAAGATGAATCTCGTCAACGTAATATGTATGAATACGCAAAGCAAAAAAGTTATTATAAGCCGGCAGCGCCTGCTAATCCAATGATTGTACAGCAACTAAAAAGTCAATTAAGTGCGGAATAATGTGATGGATAAAGTGAAACTTTAATCAGTGTGGGGTTCATCYCCCACTGATTATTAGCCCACACCAATCGGGCGTTTACGGGCAGCCCGACTCCCACCTAACTTCTTTGCTCCAGCCGAATTTTGAGGCGGGAGTTTTATTGCCCGCAAATAGCGGGATGAAACGAGCGAATGGATTCGCTCGTTTTTGTTTTGTATATGTCAATAAATACATAATAAATATTTTTCCAGTTGTAACAAATATGATGAAAATTGAATATGACAATTCACAAAAAGGACAAAAGTTTGTTCAATAATTCACAAAGTATCCATGGTTTCTATCGTAGGAATCTCTATAATTAAGAGTGTAAAGAACAAAAAAATAGATTATATGATCAATTAGGAGAGATTGCTATGAGAAGAAACACAAGAAAAATTGCAATTATCGGTACTGGATTAGTTGGATCAAGCTGTGCGTATTCCATTGTAAACCAAGGGATTTGCGAAGAGCTATTGTTAATTGATATAAATCATGAACGTGCAGTTGGAGAAGCGATGGACTTATCACATTGCATTAACTTTACAAATACAAGAACAAAAGTATATGCAGGAAGTTATGAAGACTGCAAAGATATGGACATTGTCATTATTACAGCAGGACCAGCGCCGAAGCCTGGACAAAGTCGTTTAGACACTTTAGGAGCAAGCGCTAAGATTATGGAAGGTATTGTTGGCGGCGTAATGGAAAGTGGATTTGATGGCATTTTCTTACTCGCATCGAACCCAGTTGACATTATTACATATCAAGTGTGGAAGCTATCTGGATTACCTAGAAATCGTGTGATTGGTACAGGTACATCACTAGATTCTTCTCGCTTAAGAACAATTTTATCTGAAATGTTACATGTAGATCCTCGCAGTATTCATGGGTATTCATTAGGAGAACATGGTGATTCTCAAATGGTTGCTTGGTCTCACGTAACTGTTGGTGGAAAACCGATTTTGCAAATTTTAGAGGAACAAAAAGAACGATTTGGTGAAATAGATTTAGATGAAATTGTGGAGAAGACTGCAAAAGCTGGATGGGAAATTTATAAGCGCAAAGGAACTACTTATTACGGAATCGGAAATTCTCTAGCTTATATTGCTCGCTCAATTTTCAATGATGATCACCGTGTTATCGCTGTTTCAGCTATTTTAGATGGTGAATATGGCGAATACGATATTTGTACAGGAGTGCCAGCAATTATTACTAGAGACGGTATAAGAGAAGTGGTAGAACTGAACTTATTAGAAGATGAAGAAAGCCGCTTTGCAAAATCAAACGATGTTTTACGCGATTATATGAAAACAATTGGTTACTAAATTATAGGAGAAGGTGAAACAAATGAAAGAATATATAATGTCTCGTGTGTTTAAAGCTTCTGCCGGAATCGCACAGGGTATTTTCGTATCCCTTGGAATTGGTTTACTGATCGAAAATATAGGAAGAATTGTTGATATCCCATTACTTATTACAATCGGAGTTGTTGCAAAATCACTTATGGCACCAGCAATTGGAGCCGGGATTGCTTTTATGCTCGGTGCAAACGGACTCGTAATTTTCTCAGCGATGGTAGCTGGAGCAATTGGAGCCGGTTCAATTTCAATTACTGAAGCTGGTCTCATCATTAAAACAGGTGAACCAATCGGTGCATTATTAACAGCGACTTTAGCAGTTTATATTGGTAAACGATTAAGTGGAAAAACTGCTTTAGATATGATGCTCGTTCCATTTGCAGCAATATTAGGTTCTGGTTTAGTCGGTATTTGGTTAGCTCAAAATATTAGCCCAGTTTTAAATACAGTTGGAGCATTCATTAAAGATAGTTCAGCTGGTAGCCCGTTCATCGCTTCTATCGTGATTGCTGTAGTTTGGGGACTATTACTTATCTCTCCAGCTTCATCAGCTGCTTTAGCGATAGCACTTAGCTTAGATGGTGTTGCAGGCGGTGCAGCACTTGCAGGATGTGTTGCTCAGTTTATCGGATTCTCTGTTATTTCAGCGAAAGAAAATAATTTAGGTGGCATATTAGCTCAGGCACTTTGTACTCCAAAAGTACAGTTGCCGAACATTACTAAAAATCCAATGATTCTCGTCCCAACTGTCGTCGCCAGCGCTATAGTAGGCCCAGTATCAGCATTAATTTTCCACCTGGAAGCAGGGAAAGAAATTGCAGGCCTTGGATTAAGCTCTCTTATCGCACCAATTAATTTAATTTCCAGCCAAGGATGGGAAGTTGTCCCAGCGATGATAATCACTTATGTCATCATTCCAGTAGCTGTTTCTTATATACTTTACATCGCTCTTAAAAAAGCAGGTCGTATTCACTCTGGTGATATGACTGTACCGCAATCTTAATTTGAAAATCTCCTTAATATAGAGAAAAGCAGACTGAAGAAGCCACAGTCTGCTTTTTTACATTTTATGATTTCGTTTTACTGGAACGCGTACTGTTTCTTTTGCTAATAATAGCTGAACACCGAAGTATAGTACGCTTGCGAGCGTCATTCCAGAAATGGCGTCTACAAAGGCATGCTGCTTCGTAAATAGCGTTGATAAAATAATAAGCGTACCGAAGAAAGTAAGGATGTAATATTCCAAAGCATGCTGTTCTCTACGCTTAAAGGCAGCTAACATAATTACAAATGTCGTAAGGACATGAATGCTTGGGAAACAGTTTACTGGTTGATCAATACTATAAATATAGCGGACTAGTTCGGAAAATACATCTGTTCCAACGACGGTTGGGCGTGGTACGGTTGTCTGCCAAAAAAAGTAAATCGAAAAACAAGCAAGTTTTCCAAGAATTACACTACTTAAAGTGACATAATATTGCTTTCGATCAGCAAAACAGTAATAAATAAGTGCACCGTATAAGTATGGAAACCAAAGTAAGTAAGGAATAATAAATGCTTTCACAAATGGAATCCAATCATCTACTACAGTTGTGACATCTACTGCGTGAACAGTAGATTTATTTAATACATCGTAAAGGGGACTTACGAGTACGAGTAGAAGTATATAACTTAACGGAAGAAGAGATGAAAGTTTAAATTTCTTCATGATAATCTCCTATGTTTTAGTAATGTAAATAAATTCAATTGATTATAATATAGAAAATCCAATTGGGCTATCGATTTCACTTACATTTTCTTGAATTCACCTTACATTTTTGTCACTTGACTTAAAAGAGGGGGAGGGTGCTATATGAAGCGTTCACTTTATTTCTTATTTTTTATATTGTTATGCCTAGTGGGTACTGGATGTGCCAAGGATAATGAAGGAGATACATTAGAATATAACGGGAGAGCGCTCGTCATTGGAGTTGTTGGTGAAAAGCCGAAAGATACATTTAGAAATATAAAGTTTGAAAACGTGAAGTTAGAAGAGATGCAGGAGAAATCCGAAAAAGTTGATGGTTTTCTCGTCATGAAAGAATATTTTCAAGAAGCATCAAAGGAACAGTATACAGACTTATTTTTATCGTTAAAGAAGCCGGTGTTTTTTATCGGTTTACAAGATAGACCGTATTTGATTTTTACTGAAAAAGATTTAGATTTTGACAATGCTCCAAGGGATAGGGCAATGATGTATACGCAAGGTTTTGTGAATATGGGAAGACCCGAAGGACAATATTGGGGTATAGGGTTATATAATGATACGGTTTCCAATCAAAATATTCATAATATGTATATAGTAGTATTTCAAACCATTTCGGACTATTTAAGTCGATGATGAAGGAGCCTGTAAAAGGGCTTCTTATTTTTTAAATAAACGTTTGTTTAAGATATATGTTCGGTATAGAAAATCATGTTTTCCAACGGTGATATAGAAAAACATGAGATTAATCAAACGTTTGTTTAAGAGGTATGTTCGGTATGGGAAAAGTCATATTTTTCAACGGTGGATGTAGAAAAATATGAAATTAATCAAACGTTTGTTTAAGGTATATGTTCGGTATGAAAGAATCTACGTATTCCAAAGGCTGAGGTAGAAAAATATGAAATTAATCAAACGTTTGTTTAAGATATATGTTCGGCGTGGGATGAGAAAAAAGTTTTAAAAAAATTATATATTTATTTTTTCTTAATAAATGGCGGAAAAATAAGAAAAATTAGCAGGATTATTAAAAATTATCACGAAATAAGTAAAAGTTTAGCGAATAATCGTTTGAAATAATAAAATGTTTTCTATATKATAAAGGTAAAGGTTAGTAAAAAAGTAGGTGAATTTATGACAGTAACATTTTATTCATATCCAAAGTGTGGCACATGTCAAAAAGCAAAGAAATGGTTTGAGGCAAACGATGTAGCATATGAGATGATTCATATTGTTGAAAATCCACCGTCAAAAGAAGATTTACGTAATTTACATGAGAAAAGTGAATTACCATTAAAAAAATTCTTTAATACAAGTGGAATGCGTTACCGCGAACTTGGTTTAAAAGATAAGTTAAAGGATGCAAGCGAAGACGAAATGTACGAGCTTTTAGCATCTGATGGCATGTTAATTAAACGTCCAATTGTAACAGATGGAACGAGTGTAACACTTGGTTTTAACGAAGAGCAGTTTGAAAGTGCGTGGAAAAAATACCAATAAGGTATTTTTACATAATTAATACATTCACTGGAGGTACAGTCATGAGCATTCCAAATAATTTACGTTACTCTGAAGAACACGAATGGGTAAAAACAGAAGGTAATGCGGTTGTTATCGGTATTACTCATTTTGCACAAGGTGAGTTAGGCGATATCGTATTCGTTGAACTTCCTGAAGTAGGTGCAACAATCCAAGCTGACGAGCCATTCGGAAGCGTAGAATCTGTTAAAACAGTTTCTGAATTATACGCACCTGTAAGTGGTAAAGTTGTAGCAGTAAACGAAGAATTAAGTGACCAACCAGAACTAGTTAACGAATCTCCATACGAGGGTGCATGGATGGTTAAAGTTGAACTTTCTGATGCAAGCCAAGTTGAGAAGTTATTAACTGCAGAAAAATATGCAGAAATGACAAACCAAGACTAATTATAGTCGAAGAAAAAGGACAGCCTTTGTGCTGTCCTTTTTTATGTTGTGTACATAATGAATTTAAAAACATATATATTAATTATTATATAGGAGAACGTTTTTGAAAAAACTTTTTTCRTTGTCTAGCTCCAGCGGCTAGAACAGTCGGTCATTTYACGCCTTCACTTGAGGCAAAAAGCGCCTCCAGTTCAGGAGTTCCAATGCCCTCCTGTTCTGAACGAGCCGCTTGCGCTTTTCTTTTGCAAAAATAAACAGGAAACAACATGAAAATAACGAATATACTATATACTAAGTTAAAGGTTGTATAGTATATGGTGATCGGGTGATGACATATGATTTATGTGGAAAAAGTCATTATTGTAGAAGGTAAATCGGATAGAAGAAAGATTGAATCTATTATTCGTGAACCAGTGGAAATTGTTTGTACAAATGGTACAATTGGTTTGTCGAAAATGGATGAGCTCATTGATCAACTTTTTGATAAGGACGTATATGTGCTAGTGGATGCTGATGATGCAGGAGAAAAGTTAAGGAAACAATTCCGAAAAGAATTTCCGCAAGCAGAGCATATTTATATTGATCGCTCGTATCGCGAGGTGGCGACTGCACCTTCTTCACATTTAGCAAATGTATTATGGGGAGCTGACATTGACGTTTATACAGAATATTTACGGTAAGGAATGATAGAAGTGATTGATTGGACAGGTGCCGAAGCTACAGACCTAATAGGAAATGAAGAAAAAACAGTGTTATATGTGTATACACCAATGTGTGGAACATGCCAGTTAGCAAAGAAGATGTTAACGGTCGTCGAGATGACGATTGAAGATTTGAAAATTGGGATGTTAGATTTAAATTATGCCCCGCATTTAGCGAAAGAGTATGGGATAGAAAGTGTACCGTGTTTACTTGTTTTTGAAAATGGGACACTGATGAAGAAAATATATGCATTTCATTCGGTTGAATATTTATATACGGAATTAAAGTAGGCGGCAAAGTTTTTGCCGCCTCGACATATTTCTTGGGAAATATGTCGACATGCGTGATAGATACAGTATTTGTCGAGCGAAAGTAACAGGATTGCTCTTTAATAAGAGGGAATGGTATGTAATAGAAAGTGATATGAGGGATGTGGTTTAGGATGAAATTATATTCTTTGCTTCAATCATTTGTAAATTACGCTAATGGTCAATATCATTTAGAACCGCTTTTAAGGCAAGGAGAAAGAACTGTTAATTTTCGTTTTGGAGATGAATGCTGTTCGTTACAAATTTCAAGAGATTATATAGAACTTTTGAAAGAGGCGAGAGGAACGGAACAAATCGTTTGTTTAGAGGAAGAGGATGTACAAAAATTAGTGACTGGAAATATGAGGTTGCAAACGTTAATGAGTGATGGACGGGTACAATATTCTGGAACGTATCGAACGATGTTATTAGTTGAATCGATGTTTCATATATGTAAACCGATGTCAGTCGGGGCTTAAAATTCTGAAGTTTCTTTTTTTGCGAAAATTTCTGTTGACACGGCGTGTGGATATTGATACAATTCAATTCATAAAATATAGACAATTTCATAAATTTTAAATCAGACGAAAATTTAATCTGATTTCTCTTATTAAGAGAGGTGGAGGGACTGTGCCCTGTGAAGCCCGGCAACCGTCAACTTATGTTGAAATGGTGCCAATTCCTGCAAAGCAAATGCTTTGAGAGATGAGAGAGAGGGATAATGTTGTTATATACGCATATAAACCTTTCTGCTTCTCTAGAAGCGGAAAGGTTTTTTGTCGTTTGAATGCGGAGGACATTCAAATAATAAGAGGAGCTATAACGATGGACTACACGCATCAAAAATAAAAAAATGCGGAGTCTATCCAAAGTTTTTATGAAATCTAGCTCCAGCGGCTAGAATGTTCGATGGCTTCGCTTCTTCCTATGAGGCAAAAAGCGCCTCTACGTCAGAAGCTCCATCCACTTTACATTCTAAACGAGCCGCTTACGCTTTTTAAACAAAAAAGGGGTGATACACCATGATTCTATTAGAGAATGTAAAGAAAATATATAAGGCAAAAAGCGGTGATGTCACTGCTGTAGATAACGCCAACTTACAAATAGAGAAAGGCGAAATATTTGGTGTTATCGGATATAGTGGTGCTGGGAAAAGTTCGTTAATCAGATTATTTAATCAGTTAGAGAAACCAACTTCTGGCCAAATTACAATTGCGAATCGTGTGATTTCAGCGATTACTGGAAATGAACTTCGTAAGGCAAGACAAGAAATCGGAATGATTTTTCAGCATTTCAACTTACTTTGGTCACGAACTGTGCGTGAAAATATCGCATTCCCACTTGAAATTGCAGGTGTCGATAAGGCAGAGAGAAGAAAACGTGTCGATGAGTTAATTCATCTTGTTGGATTAGAGGGAAGAGGAGACGCGTACCCATCTCAGCTAAGTGGTGGACAAAAGCAGCGCGTCGGGATTGCAAGAGCGTTAGCTAACAATCCACAAGTACTTTTATGTGATGAAGCAACGTCAGCTCTTGATCCGGAAACGACAGATCAAATTTTAGATTTATTATTAGATATTAATAAGCGTCTCGGCTTAACAATTGTATTGATTACGCATGAGATGCACGTTATTCGCAAAATTTGTAATCGAGTTGCTGTAATGGAGAAAGGGAAAATCGTAGAAACGGGTCCAGTACTTGACGTATTCCGTAATCCACAGCAAGATATTACGAAACGATTTGTACAGCAGTTAACTGATTCTGAAGATACAAATGAAACGATTGAAAGCTTAATTGAAAAATATCCAGATGGAAAAGTAATTCGTTTGCAGTTTGTCGGTGAAGCAGTAGAAAGACCGGTACTTCAAAGGTTAATGCAGCGCGGTGATATAGAAGTTAGCATTTTGCAAGGAAATATCGCACAAACGAATAACGGCTCTTACGGAAGTTTAGTCGTTCATTTAAATGGTGAAGAAACAGCGATCCAGCAAGCAATAGAAGGGATTCATCAAGATCAAGTAGAGCTGGAGGTGATTGCACATGGATAAGTTAATTGCAAATGTTGATTGGAATCAAATGTTAGAAGCAACTGGTGAAACGTTATATATGACGGCAATCGCAGCGCTTGCCACATTTGTTTTAGGACTTATTTTAGGACTATTACTCTTTATGACAGCGAAAGATAATTTATGGGAAAATAAAGCGATTAATACGGTGATTGGAGCGTTCGTAAACATTTTTCGTTCTATACCGTTCATCATTTTAATTATTTTATTAATTCCATTCACAAAGATTCTTCTTGGAACAATTCTCGGAGCGAGTGCAGCGCTGCCAGCTTTAATTATTGGAGCGGCACCATTTTACGCGAGAATGGTTGAAATCGCACTTCGTGAAATTGATAAAGGTGTAATTGAGGCTTCAAAAGCAATGGGAGCAAAAACAAGCACAATCATTTTGAAAGTATTAATTCCAGAATCGTTACCAGCGTTAGTATCGGGTATTACGGTAACGACAATTGCTTTAGTAGGCTATACGGCAATGGCAGGTGTTGTTGGTGCTGGTGGCCTTGGAACACTTGCTTATTTAGAAGGGTTCCAGCGAGGAAATAACGATGTAACAATCGTTGCGACAATTTGTGTATTACTAGTTGTATTTTTCATTCAGTGGATTGGTGATAGTTTAACGACTCGAATAGATAAAAGATAATGAAAAACGGGAGGGTATTTCAAATGAAAAAATTATTACTTACAGCACTTATTACAACTTCAATTTTTGGTCTAGCTGCTTGTGGTGGGAAAGATAAAGATGAAAAGAAACTAGTTGTTGGTGCTTCTAACGTACCTCATGCGGTTATTTTAGAAAAGGCAAAGCCATTACTTGAGAAAAAAGGAATTGAGTTAGAAATTAAAAAATTCCAGGACTACGTGTTACCGAATAAAGCGTTAGCGGATAAAGAATTAGATGCAAACTACTTCCAGCACATTCCGTATTTAGAAAAAGAAATTAAAGATAAAAAATATGATTTTGAAATAGCGGGGAAAATTCATTTAGAACCAATTGGCGTGTACTCTCAAAAATATAAAAGCTTAAAAGAACTTCCAGACGGGGCGACAATTCTTATGAGTAATTCTGTTGCTGATCATGGACGTGGTTTAGCAATTTTACAAAAAGAAGGAGTTTTAAAAATTAAAGACGGAGTAGATCCAGTTAAAGCGACTCCTAAAGATATTGCAGATAATCCGAAAAACTTAAAGTTCAAAACGGATATCGAGCCTGGTTTATTACCACAAGTGTATAACAATAAAGAAGGCGATGCGGTTCTAATTAATTCTAACTATGCAATTGATGCGAAATTAAACCCAGAAAAAGACGCGATTGCAATTGAAGGAAATGATTCTCCATACGCAAACGTAGTAGCTGTTCGTAAAGGTGATAAAGATAAAAAAGAGATTAAAGCTCTTATAGAAGTGCTGCATTCTAAAGAAATTGAAGATTTTATTAATAAAGAATATAAAGGGGCAGTTGTTCCTGTAAAAGAATAATCGTTTGAAGAAGGGCTGGTGTATGCCGGCTCTTTTTTCTAACTACATAACTATAGGGGAGAAGGGGACATCATATGAAAAAGATTATACTGTCAGTTGTTACAGCGCTGTCTGTATTTACATTAGCTGCTTGCGGGGGGAAAGAGGAAAATAAGCTTGTTGTCGGAGCTTCTAACGTGCCGCACGCTGTTATTTTAGAGAAGGCACAGCCGATATTAGAGAAAAAGGGTATTAAATTAGAGATTAAAAAATTCCAGGATTATGTGTTACCGAATAAAGCGTTAGCGGATAAAGAAATTGATGCGAACTACTTCCAACACATTCCGTATTTAGATAAAGAAATTCAAGAAAAAGGATATAAAATTGTAAACGCAGGAAAAATTCATTTAGAGCCAATGGGCATTTATTCTAAGAAATATAAAAGCTTAAAAGATCTTCCAGATGGAGGAACGGTTATTATGAGTAATAACGTTGCAGAGCGCGGACGTATGTTAGCACTATTGCAAAAAGGCGGCGTTATTAAATTAAAAGACGGTGTTGATATCGTTAAAGCAACAGTGAAAGATGTTGTAGAAAACCCGAAAAATTTAAAGTTTAAAACAGATGTAGAACCTGGGCTTTCACCGAAGCTGTACGAAAACAATGAAGGTGATGCTTTATTTATTAATTCAAACTACGCAATTGATGCGAAATTAAATCCAACAAAGGATGCAATCGCAATTGAAGGATCAGACTCTCCTTACGCAAATATTATCGCAGTTCGTAAAGGTGACGAGAAGAAAAAAGAAATTAAAGAGCTAGTAGAAGTGCTACATTCAAAAGAAATTCAAGATTTTATTAACAAAGAATATAAAGGTGCTGTACTTCCTGTGAACGAATAGGTGCTGGAAAGGGCTGGGAATAACCCAGTCCTTTTTTCTTTATATATATAAGAAGAAAGGTGTATCATAAGAGGATGTAAAGGAAATACTTATATACATTTGTGAAAAAATTGTTACATTTTCTTAGTGTTTGCGATATCATTTTATTTGCTATAAGATTAGAATGAGAATAAAATGAGAATATGAACGTTTTAGTAATTTTTAAAATGTATATAGAGGATTAATGGAGGTATTGAGATGGCTGGTTCTACATTAACGGTTAAAGACTTACACGTATCAATCGACGGTAAAGAAATTTTAAAAGGTGTAAACCTTGAAGTAAAAGGTGGAGAAATCCACGCAATTATGGGACCTAACGGAACAGGTAAATCAACTTTATCTTCTGCGATTATGGGTCACCCAAAGTATGAAGTAACAGAAGGTAGCATCATCATCGACGGTGAAGATGTATTAGAAATGGAAGTAGACGAGCGCGCACAAGCAGGTCTATTCTTAGCAATGCAATATCCAAGTGAAATTAGCGGAGTAACAAACGCTGACTTCTTACGTTCTGCAATTAATGCACGTCGTGAAGAAGGCGAAGAAATTTCTCTTATGAAATTTATCCGTACATTAGATAAAAACATGGAATTCCTAGAAATGGATCCAGAAATGGCACAACGTTACTTAAACGAAGGTTTCTCTGGCGGTGAGAAAAAACGTAATGAGATTCTTCAATTAATGATGATCGAGCCAAAAATTGCAATCTTAGATGAAATCGACTCAGGTCTTGATATCGATGCATTAAAAGTTGTATCTAAAGGTATTAACCAAATGCGCGGCGAAGATTTCGGTTGCCTAATGATTACGCATTACCAACGTTTATTAAACTACATCACTCCAGACTTCGTTCACGTTATGATGAACGGTCGTATCGTTAAATCTGGTGGCCCTGAGCTTGCACAACGTCTAGAAGCTGAAGGTTATGACTGGATTAAAAAAGAATTAGGTATTGAAGACGAAACAGCAGAGCAAGAAGCGTAAGAGAGGAGCATAAACATGACAATCGGTACATTACCTTTCGATCAAGAAACAATCCGTCAGCGCGCAAGCGAAGTAAACGAAGCTGCTTGGTTGACTGAGTTCCGCTTACAAGCTCTTGCACAAGCAACTGAACTTCCAATGCCAACGCCTGATAAAACGAAAATTGAAAAATGGGACTTTATCGGAAAAGGCGACGCTGCTAAGCAAGAGCCTGTAAGTTCTTTAACAGAGCTTCCAGAAGCAGTGAAAAACTTAATCGATGAAAATAACAGCGTATTAGTGCAACGTACTGGTACAACTGCGTTCGTTTCTTTAGCAGACGAAGCGAAAGAAAAAGGTGTTATTTTTACAGACATCGTAACAGCTGCAACAGAGCATGCTGAACTAGTACAAAAGTATTTAATGAAAGACGGCGTGAAAGTAGACGAGCATCGTCTAACTGCACTTCATGCTGCATTAATCAACGGCGGTGCATTCGTATATGTTCCGAAAAACGTTGTTCTTGAAACTCCACTTCAAGCTGTATTCTTAGTAGACGGCGAAGAAGCTAACGTATATAACCACGTATTATTCGTAGCTGATGCGAACAGTACTGCAACATATGTAGAAAACTACGTTGCAAATGAAAATGCTAAAGGTATTGCAAATATCGTAGCAGAAGTAATCGTGGAACAAGGCGCACAAGTGAAATTCGGTGCGGTTGATCTATTAGCAAAAGACGTAACAACTTACGTTAACCGCCGCGGAATTGTTGGACGCGACGGCCGCATTGATTGGGCTCTAGGCCTTATGAATGACGGAAATACAATCTCAGAGAACGTTACGAACTTAATGGGCGACGGATCATATGCTGATACAAAAACAGTAACAATTGGTCGTGGTAACCAAACACAAAACTTTACAACTAAAGTTGTTCACTTCGGTAAACACTCTGAAGGTTGGATTTTAAAACACGGTGTACAAAAAGATAGTGCAACATCTATCTTTAACGGAATTGGTAAGATTGAACACGGTGCATCTAAATCAAATGCACAACAATCTTCTCGCGTTCTTATGTTAGATGAGAACGCTCGCGGTGATGCAAACCCAATTCTTTTAATCGATGAAGATGATGTAATGGCAGGTCACGCAGCTTCAGTAGGCCGCGTAGATCCATACCAATTATACTACTTGATGAGCCGTGGTATTCCAAAACGCGAAGCAGAACGTTTAGTCATCCATGGATTCTTAGCACCTGTAGTAAATGAGCTTCCAATTGAAGGAGTAAAGGCACAGCTTGTTGAGGTAATTGAAAGGAAAGTTCGCTAATGAATATTCATGAAATACGCAAACAGTTTCCAATTCTTGATCAAAAAGTGAACGGCAAACAACTTGTATATTTCGATAGTGCAGCAACTTCTCAAAAACCAATTCAAGTCATTGAAACGTTAGAACGTTACTATAAAGAATATAATTCTAACGTGCATCGCGGTGTTCATACGCTCGGTACGAAAGCTACCGACGCGTATGAAGGTGCACGTGAGAAAGTTCGCAAGTTTATTAATGCGAAATCAATGGAAGAGATTATTTTCACGCGCGGAACGACAACTGCATTAAATACAGTAGCAGCTAGTTATGGTCTTGATAATGTAAAAGAAGGCGATGAAATCGTCATCTCTTACATGGAGCACCATAGTAACATCATTCCGTGGCAACAAGTTGCGAAGAAAACTGGTGCAACTTTAAAATACCTTCCGCTTCAACTAGACGGTACAATTTCTTTAGAAGATGTTCGTCAAACAGTTACACCGAATACAAAAATCGTTTCTATCATGCACGTTTCTAACGTACTTGGAACGATTAACCCTGTAAAAGAAATCGGAGCAATCGCACATGAAAACGGTGCAATCATGATCGTTGATGGAGCACAAAGTGCACCTCATATGAAAGTGGATGTACAAGATTTAAACTGTGATTTCTACGCATTATCTGCTCATAAGATGTGCGGACCAACAGGTGTCGGCGTATTATATGGTAAGAAAGAATTGCTAAACAATATGGAACCAATTGAATTTGGTGGTGAAATGATTGATTTCGTAGACTTACAAGAGTCTACTTGGAAAGAGCTTCCGTGGAAGTTCGAAGCAGGTACACCGATTATCGGTAATGCAATCGGACTTGGTGCGGCAATTGATTTCCTAGAAGAAATCGGTCTTCATAATATTGAAAAGCATGAACATGAATTAGCGCAATACGCTTTAGAGAGACTATCAGAAGTAGATGGCGTTACAATTTATGGTCCAAAGCATCGCGCTGGTCTAGTTACATTTAATATTGAAGACGTACATCCTCACGATGTAGCAACTGTATTAGATGTAGAAGGCATTGCGGTTCGCGCAGGACATCACTGTGCACAACCGCTTATGAAGTGGTTAAAAGCTTCTTCTACAGCACGTGCGAGCTTCTATTTATATAATACAAAAGAAGAAATTGATACATTTGTTGAATCACTAATCAAGACAAAGGAGTATTTCACAAATGTCATTTAATAATTTAGATACGTTATATCGTCAAGTTATTATGGATCATTATAAAAATCCTCGTAACCATGGCGTGTTAGAAGATAGTGTTACCGTTAACTTGAACAATCCAACTTGCGGCGATCGTATTCAACTTACGATGAAAGTAGAAGAGGGTATTGTACAAGAAGCGAAGTTTGAAGGCGAAGGATGTTCAATTTCAATGTCTTCAGCTTCAATGATGACACAAGCAGTAAAAGGAAAGAAAATTGAAGAGGCTCTTAAGCTTTCTAAAATTTTCTCTGACATGATGCTAGGAAAAGAGTATGATGACAGCATTGATTTAGGAGATATTGAAGCATTACAAGGCGTATGCAAGTTCCCGGCACGTATTAAATGTGCAACATTAGCGTGGAAAGCGTTAGAAAAGGGCTTAAACGAAGATAAGTAATGTTAAAGGTTCCTAAAAACGAGGTTATATAAGGAGGGACACACCAACATGGCGAAGCAACTGCCAGATATCGGCGATTATAAATATGGTTTCAAGGATAAAGACGTTTCGATTTTCCGTGCTGGACGCGGTTTAACAAAAGAGATCGTTGAAGAGATTTCACGTATGAAAGAAGAACCACAGTGGATGTTAGACTTCCGTTTAAAATCACTGGATAAGTTCTATGAAATGCCAATGCCACAATGGGGCGGCGACTTAAACGACTTAGATTTCGATGAAATTACGTACTACGTAAAACCATCTGAGAAATCTGAGAAGTCTTGGGATGAAGTACCTGAGGAAATTAAAGCGACATTTGATAAATTAGGTATTCCTGAAGCTGAGCAAAAATATTTAGCTGGTGTATCTGCACAGTACGAATCTGAAGTTGTATACCACAACATGAAAGAAGACCTAGAAGATCTAGGAGTTGTCTTCAAAGATACAGATAGCGCATTAAAAGAGAACGAAGATATTTTCCGTGAGCATTTCGGAAAAGTAATCCCACCAACAGACAACAAATTCTCTGCATTAAACTCTGCAGTTTGGTCTGGTGGATCATTCATCTACGTTCCAAAAGGTATTAAAGTTGATACACCACTTCAAGCGTATTTCCGTATTAACTCTGAAAATATGGGACAATTCGAGCGTACGCTTATCATCGTAGACGAAGGCGCACACGTACACTACGTAGAAGGTTGTACAGCACCTGTTTACACGACTAACTCACTTCATAGTGCGGTAGTAGAAATCATCATTAAAAAAGATGCATATTGCCGTTATACAACAATCCAAAACTGGGCGAATAACGTATACAACCTAGTTACAAAACGTGCGGTTTGTGAAGAAAACGCAACGATGGAATGGATTGACGGTAACATCGGATCTAAATTAACGATGAAATACCCAGCAGTTATCTTAAAAGGCGAAGGCGCTCGTGGTTTAACATTATCTATCGCGATTGCTGGTAAAGGCCAACACCAAGATGCTGGTGCGAAAATGATTCACTTAGCACCAAACACGTCTTCAACAATCGTTTCTAAATCGATTGCGAAGCATGGTGGTAAAGTAACTTACCGTGGTATCGTACAATTCGGACCAAAAGCGAAAAACTCTCGCTCTAACATCGAGTGTGACACGTTAATCATGGATAACCAATCTACATCTGATACAATTCCTTACAACGAAATCAAAAACGATTACGTTTCACTTGAGCACGAAGCGAAAGTATCTAAAGTATCAGAAGAACAATTATTCTATCTAATGAGCCGCGGTATTTCTGAGCAAGAAGCTACAGAAATGATCGTAATGGGCTTCATCGAGCCATTCACTCGCGAACTTCCAATGGAATACGCAGTTGAAATGAACCGTCTAATCAAGTTTGAGATGGAAGGTTCTATTGGTTAATATGTAGAATGAAGGAAGCGCCCTGCATGCAGGGCGCTTTTTTGTGTTGGGTAAGCTGGTCTGGTTGGGAAGGGATACCCAGGTGGGTGTTCGGTAAAATATATCAGCGATTTTTCAAATATATCGACCACAACTTGGAATATATCAGCGATTATTCCAATATATCGACGTTTCGACAAGGAATATCGACTTATCAACAAATTACGACATAGCAGAGAGGGCTGTATACCCCGTATCTATACATAAAGCGACCGATTAGAAGTAAGTGAGGCTAAGATACTGACAAACCCAGCAAAGAATCCACACACTAGAAAAAGTAAAATAAAGTTTTCCATAATAAAAGGACAATCTTTTGCTTTTTCTTATAATGCGAGTACAATGTAGAATAGCAAGAAAAGACGAAAAGTATTTACAGGATTATTGCGTACGTGTAGCGTAAATGGCAGTAAGGAACTGAGAGGAGGTTTTTTCTCTGAATATAAATAAAGAAACGATCATCCACCTTTATCATACAAACGATATACATAGTCATTTTGAAAATTGGCCGCAAATTTCTCGGTTTGTACTAGGGGAGAAAAAGAGAAGACAGGAAGCGGGAGAGACTGTTTTAACTGTGGATATTGGCGATCATGTGGATCGTTTTCATAGTATTTCGGAAGCGACAAATGGACTTGGGAATACGAAGCTTTTAAATGAGGCGTTATATGATTATGTAACGATCGGAAATAATGAAGGAATTACATTGGCGAAAGAGCATTTGAATCGTCTATATGATGATGCTGGGTTTGAGGTGCTCGTAGCGAATTTATTTGAAAAAGAAGGTGTACGTCCGGCGTGGGCGCGGCCTTATAAATTACATACAACGACAGATGGGATTACGATTGCTTTTATTGGATTAACGGTAGCTTATCCAGAGTTTTATGAAATGCTCGATTGGCATATCGAAGATCCAATCATCCATTTAGAATCTATTTTAGAAGAAGTTAAGGATACAGCTCATATTACGGTTGTACTTTCTCATCTTGGAAAAAGTATGGACGAGTATATGGCTGAGCATTATGATATAGATGTTATTTTAGGGGCACATACGCATCATTTATTTGAGCGTGGCGTTCTTGTGGATAATACTTTGCTTTGCTGTTGTGAAAAGTGGGGACATTACGTTGGACATGTTCAGCTTACTGTGGATAAAGAGACGAAGAGACTGGTGAAAAAAGACGGTAGAGCGATTAAGACAGAACGGTTAGGTGCTTATAGCGAGCCGTTATCCACAATTGAAATGCTAAAGGAAGAAAGTAAACAGATAATGGCTGAGCCTGTCGTTCATTTAAAAGAGTCATTGCCGGTTGATTGGTTTAAGGAGACGACGTTTTCTCATATGTTGGCAAGTGCGCTTAAAGAGTGGTGTAATGCGGATGTTGGGATGGTGAATGCTGGTGTACTTCTTGATGGATTAAATGAAGGTGTTGTGACGCGCGGAGATATTCATCGAATTTGTCCACATCCAATTAATCCATGTCTGTTAAAAGTACCAGGGAAAACGTTAAGAGAAGTTATTTTGAAAGCGCGCCGCCCGAATATGGAGAATCTTGAGGTGAAAGGATTCGGATTTCGCGGAAAAGTAATGGGGAAAATGATTTACGATGGGCTGGAAGTGATTCCAGATACGATTCCAGGGAATAAAATTTTACTAGAAGATGTATTGATTAACGGCGAATCGCTGGAATTAGACCGTATATATACGGTAGGAACGATTGATATGTTTACATTCGGATACTTATACCCAGAGCTATCCACACTTTCTGACAAACAATATTATATGCCGGAATTACTTAGAGATGTACTAACAGACATGTTGATAACTTATACATCTTCAGTCAAACTATAGGCTAGTTAACTTGTAACACTCATTTTTCTCTTGTCATAAAGATAAGAAAGAGAGGAGTGTGAACTATGGTTAATGTAGAGCCAATTATAATTGATAACTATACGTTCATTGCTGTTAGCGTAAAACTTCCGAAGACAAATTTGCTAGCTGTAATGAGCGATAAAGGATATATTATGTGCGGTGCTCTAGATGTAGGTCTTTTAAATGAGAAGTTAGGCGATCGAGGAATTATTGCTGGCCGTGCGGTTGGTGTAAGAACGATTGAACAACTTCTTGAAGCACCGCTGGAATCAGTAACGATTGAAGCCGAAGCTTTAGGCATTCCGGTAGGCACAATCGGAAAAGATGCACTATTAAAAATGAGATAAGCATATATCGTCCCTCCTTCTTGCATAGAAATAATATAAGAAGGAGGGTTTTCTTATGAGCATATTTCGTTCGAAAAATTCGCGGTTTCGAAGGGGACCGATTTCCTTTCGGTATATACTGCTTATTTCGTTTATTATTTTTATCGTAATGGTAGTTCAAGGTTTATGGATTGTGGATAAAAGTATTCAGCCAACGTTAATTAAGTATGGGGAAACAGAGACGCATAAAATGGCAACAGCAGTTATGACGAAAGCGGTAAAAGACCGAATTAATGAAGGGTTTGATGTAGATTCATTAATGAAAGTACAAACGGATAAGAACGGGAAAGTATCTACAATTGATTTAAATACGAAACAAGTAAATGAAATATTAACATCGACTACTGCATACATAGAGAAATATTTACAACAAGTAGAAAAAGGGGATACGAAAGCACTTGGTATTTTTGAAGAGAATGGGGTATCTATGTCAGTTCCTTTTGGGCGCATAACTGATAATGCGCTTCTTGGTAATATAGGACCAGATATTCCGATTAATTTTACGCCAATTGGTCATGTGAATACAGATATTAAACAGCTAGTTGAGCCGCAAGGAATTAATAATACGGCGATCAAAATTATTATGGAAGTGGAAGTGACGTTACAAGTTATGATGCCGTTACGCACGAAAGAAATTAAGGTGAAGCAAAACATTCCGATTGCGACGCGCATCGTTCAAGGTGAAGTACCTACTTATTACGGAAGTGGCGGAGTTGTTGTACCAGATAAAAAATAACCGTAGCAATTCGCTACGGTTATCGTTTTGTATTTGCTCGTTCTTTTCGTTCCCAAAGGCTTAAATGCATGTATGGATCGAAAGCCCATTCGGTATAGCCATTGTCTTTATACATGCCGAAATGTAAGTGAGGCGGGAACTTTCCAGCTGTACCAGGAGGACCATAACCAGTACTACCGACAAATCCGATTACTTTTCCTGGTTCGACAATTTGTCCGAGCTGTATTTCTTTAGAGAACCCGCCTAAATGAGCGTAATAGTGGTAATTATTACGAAGGTCACGAATACCAATGCGCCATCCACCAAGACGATTCCATCCTTTTGTTTCAATAATGCCATAGCAAGTAGACCTTACTGGTACGCCATATCCAGCAAAAATATCGGTTCCTTCATGAACTCTCCTGCCGCCAAAACTTCTACCAGCACCAAAAGTACTACGATAGCTATGGTCACTGCGAATCGGGAGGGGGAAAGCATTTCCTTCTAAATTAATGCGTCCATAATGTTTATAAATTCGGGCGTATTCTGTAATCAATTCAACTGTTTTTGCACGTCTATAATATTCCCAAAGCATAATGTTAATACGTTCTTCTGACGTTCCTTGTTTCTTTAAAATAGTTGCTGCTGTATACAGAAGATCACGATCGTTATTTGCATTTGCAAATCCATCTTTGTCACCATCTAAACCCATTCCGCCAAATAGAGAAATTGTATGGGGGAGAGTATCATTACTATTAGCGGGTCCAGCCCATATTTCAGGTTTGAAATAAAGGGAAATGATGGCATCTGGTTTTTTCGGAATATCCTTTCTTACGCTCCGTATGTTTCTTTCGTATTGATCCATTGCAGCTAAGTAATACCACGGAATACTTGAAGATTGCTCAGTTTCTTTATATAGTGCCATGCGCTTTTCATATATGCTTTGCTGATTATCTTCACCGTAAGCGATGTTTTGGTGGAGAAGAAAGCAAATCGAAAGCAAAAGAGAAATTTTTCGAAGCATGAAATAGACTCCTTTCACAACATCACTCTTTTTAGTGTGGGATATACGGAGTATTTCATTATAGGGAACGATTGGAAAAAATCTTAGAATCTTCATTTGAGCAAATCGCTTTCATACGTTAGAATAGATATGTTACATTGAAAGAAGCGAACACGGTAAACTATTTCATATTGTGCGGAGTTGATAACCATGACAAAACAAACAGAGTATAAGCGCAAGCCCGAATGGTTGAAAATTAAGTTAAACACGAATGAAAACTATACAGGCTTAAAGAAAATGATGCGTTCTAAAAATCTTCATACAGTTTGTGAAGAGGCGAAATGTCCGAATATTCATGAATGCTGGGCTGTAAGGAAAACAGCAACATTTATGATCTTAGGTGCGGTTTGTACACGTGCTTGTCGTTTTTGTGCGGTTAAAACAGGCTTGCCAACTGAGCTTGATTTACAAGAGCCAGAACGCGTAGCGGATTCTGTAGTACAAATGGGCTTAAAGCACGTTGTTATAACAGCGGTTGCACGTGATGATTTAAAAGACGGCGGAGCAGCTGTTTTTGCTGAAACAGTACGTGCTGTACGTCGTAAAAACCCATTCACATCTATCGAAGTATTACCATCTGATATGGCTGGGGTAGAAGAAAACTTAAAAATGTTAATGGATGCAAAACCAGATATTTTGAACCATAACATTGAAACAGTACGTCKATTATCTAACCGAGTTCGCGCTAGAGCAAAGTATGACCGTTCATTAGAGTTTTTACGTCGAGCAAAAGAAATGCAGCCTGATATTCCAACTAAATCGAGCATTATGGTGGGCTTAGGTGAAACAAGAGAAGATTTAATTGAAGCAATGGATGACTTACGTGCAAACAATGTGGATATTTTAACTCTTGGACAATACCTACAACCATCTAAGAAGCATTTACCAGTTCTTAAATATTACCCACCAGCAGAATTTGCAGAGCTTAAAGAAATTGCACTTAGCAAAGGATTTAGCCACTGTGAAGCTGGCCCACTTGTACGTTCTTCTTATCATGCGGACGAGCAAGTACGTTCTGCGAAAGAAAAAGTAGCAGAAGCGAAATAATGAAAAAGGAGAGCTAATATTAGCTCTCCTTTTTCTTATACTCTAAAACAGTATTTTGACACGTTGATAAAATTCTTTTTAATTCTTCTGTGGATAATTCAATTGTAAATTCAGGTACACCAGGTGTGATTAAAACTTTCTTGTAAGTATAAATCGAACTGTCCACAATAATCGTTACATCTTGTGAATAACCGAAAGGAGCTACACATCCTGGTATGCAACCAGTCTCTTCTCTTAGCTCATCAGGAGAACAGAGAGATAAGCTTTCTCCTGTTATTTCTTTCATCTCTCCTCGGTTGAGGCGAGTTCCCTCTAACGTAAAGAATACGTAATACGCCCCGGCTTTTGATTTTAAAAATAGGCTTTTACTTGGAGTGCCTTGTAAGCCGAGCCTTTCACGAACGATGCGATCAGTCTCATAGTCAAGTACTGGTTCGTGTTCAAATTTTTCATAAGAAGCATTTGTTTTATGTAGTAAAGAAAGTACGTCTTCGTACATATTGAATGATACCCCTCTCTATTGTTAGTACAGTCTCTTCTCGCGGTGTCAACTGAATGTATTGGAAAGGGATATTACTTGGATGGCGCTTCCCATAATCGTTTTATGATAGATTGTTCATCAAGTGTAATTTCATAAATATCAGGATTCGTTAAAGTTTTCCATTCGTCAAAGCCAATAGTATGATCAAAGTGCTTTAAAATTAATGTGAGTAAGTTGCCGTGTGTAACGAGTAATGTTGTGTCATGCTCTAGTGTTAAAACTTCCTGAATAAGTGAGGTGGCGCGATCCATCGCTTGTTTTGTTGACTCTCCGCCCGAAAAGGCAATATCTATATTGGTAAAAGTGTATTCTAGTTTTTGAAGCCAATCATCCATTGAAACAGTGCTTAATATGCGTTCTGCTAACCGTTCATCTTCTTGAATAGATAAATTAGCTTGGAGGGCATATGGCCGAATAGAATCGATAGCTCGGACAAATGGGCTTGAAATAATATGATCTATTTGTAGATGATTTTCCATGAGGAATGTAGCAACGGTGTTTGATTGGTCTCTTCCTATGTTTGTTAATTCGGCATTACGCTCTTGTCCAGTTGCTGAACAATGCCTGATTACAATAATTTTCTTCATATTTCATCCCCATCTTTCAAGTTGACGATATATACTTCGACAAATGTGGAAAAAATTCCTTTTTCTTGGAAAGGGCATAGTGATCTAAGTCTGTGGAAAAGTAATGTGGATAAATCAAAATTTGAGGTGCAATTATGAAAAAAATGATATGTATCGTATTCAGTGTTTGTTTTCTCATACAATTGTCCACAGCATATGCACAATCCAATCAAGAATTAGAATATCCGAGCAATCAAAATAAATCGTTTGTGAATGAAGATCTATTTTATGAACAGTTAGATAAGAAGGTTTATAAGGAATACAAAAATGCAACATATAGCGTTCGTAAAAAAATCTTATTTAAAGAAGTACAAGATGCAGAATTTACCTTCCGACAAAAAACAGCTGTCGGCTGTCGAAGTAGAGTGGTGCTTCAAGATTCGTTTATTCATCCTGATCGCCAAGTTTATTTTTTTGGATCCTTTTCTCAAGATGAAGTAGAGGAGTTGCATAAATATATAGTTATAGATGCAGAAACAAAGAAGGAACTTCGAGGTGGCCGAAGTTATCACTGTTACGAAAATCCACATAAAAAATAAACCACCAATTTTGGTGGTTTATTTTTTACTCTGCTGTACTCACTAATTTCTCTTTCATTTTACGAATAAGAATGAAACCACCAATCGCGAAGAGAAGAGTAATTCCTTCTGCGACAAAGATGTTAATCATTTTTGTTTGGTAAAGTGCTGCGAAAAAGTCTACAAGTGCGTGGAATAGTATAGCGTATACGAGGAAAATGTATTTCTTTTGTTTTACCGCGTATACGACAAGCAGTGTGAAGGCAATTTGCAGTACTAATGCCATAATTCTTTCTAGGCTACCAAGTAAGTAAAAATAGGCAGGTTGCTCTATTAACAAGTCCTTGATATGGCTCAACTGTGGGTATTGTTCAACCATTTGAGCGAAGCTACCATTGTTAATAGATGTTGCAAAGGTAAGAGTTTGAAGCCCAGCGAATCCGCCGACTAAAATCGATTCAATACCGCCGTGTCCAATTCCGTACGCAAGACCGTCCTTATAATCTCGATATTTTTTCAGTAAGTAGTAAAAGGCAACGAAACGACCTAGTTCTTCAAAAATACCAGCAGTCAACCCACCATATATTGCGAAAATAAAGGGGTTTTCTAAAATTGGACCTATTGTTGGATTACCACGCATGAATAATTGGAATGGTGTTTCAAGAATTTGGGTAAACCCGATAAAGATAAGGACACCAACGCCAACTATTTTCAAATTAATATTATATTTCTTACGGAAATAAACGAGTACAATAATTGGGACCAGAACCGAAACAACGAGTTGAATTATGATACTGGAAATTACAGTATTTGAAACCATACTTTCACCGCTTTCTAATGTATGTACATATATATTATGCATGAAATGTAGGAGAATGTGGAGAGATGAATCTTTCAAATACAAAATGAAATTTTTATTGACTCTAACGTTGCGTCATACTTTATCGTATGTATTAAGGGGGAGATACGCATGACAATGAGGGTAAAAGAAGTAGCTGATTTAGTTGGAATTAGTGTGCGCACACTGCATCATTACGATGAAATTGGGTTGTTAACCCCAGATGAGACGACAGAGTCTGGATATCGTCTGTATTCCAATGAAAATTTAGAAACGTTGCAGCAAATTTTATTTTTTAAAGAGCTTGGCTTCCCTTTAAAGAAGATTAAGGAGATTATCATGAGTCCTTCATTCGACCGTGAAGAGGCATTACAGCTTCATAAGAAAATGCTTCTTGAAAAGCGGGCTAGATTGGATAAAGTGATAGCGACGATTAATAAAACAATTCAGCATACAAAAGGAGAGATTGAGATGACGAATAAAGAGAAATTTGAAGGATTTGATTTTAGTCATAATCCGTATGAAGAAGAAGCACGTGAACGATGGGGAGATGAGGCTGTAGATAAAGCGAATAAAACAGCGAAGGGTATGTCTACAGAGAAACAGGAGGAGTTTAATACTATTTACAGAAAGCTAGCAACACTTCGAAATGGAGCACCGGATTCTAAAGAGGCGCAAGAAGCAATCGGGGTATGGTACGATTACTTGCAAAACTTCGGTGAATATTCATTAGAGGCCTTTAAGGGACTCGGTCAAATGTATGTTGCTGATGAGCGCTTTACGAAAAATATTGATAAGTTTGGCGGGGGATTAGCGCAGTTTATGTGTGATGCGATGGAGGTTTATGCGAATCGTAAGAAATAGTAAAAAGGTGGATGTTTTCTCCACCTTTTTATTTTTTTATCATATTATTTAAAGTTTGATCCCCCGTATTATTCAAATGAGGATTTTTGCTCATTTCACGTTTTAACATATCAAGACTTTGTTCATATTCTTTATCGTTTAAGCTACCAGATTGGAGACCTTGAATTTGAGAAATCAACTTTTGGTTTGTTGATACATATGCTTTATAATAGCGAGGGACGATGGACAAAGCTGTTTTATATACTTGATCTGTTACGAGTTTCGGATCCGTTGTGTTTGCACGGTATACAACGAACACTTCGTCGTCGGTAACGAGTGTAGCGGCATTGGTGACGTCAGGAAGTTTGACTGTCATGCTCGTAATCATTTCGGCGACTTTCTCACGGTTAATAGCGCCTACTTGCTTGTTAGATACTTCATGCTTCTGTTTAGAAGAATAACCGACTCTCGTGAGTCTTGTATTTGTGTTTTCCGTATGATACATGTCGTTTTTGTTGGAAACAAGAACACGACTTCCTTCTTCACGCTCCATTTCGGCTTTATTAGTTGATTGGCAGCCTGCAAATAAGGAAAGAGTGAGAAGAGAGAGGATAATTTGCTTTTTCACGATGTATCACCTCCTTCTCCATAGCATGCACTAATTTTCAATTTTTTGTATTTGAAATTGTTGGTTGTTATGCTTTGTGATACGATAAAAAGAAGAATGCTTAGAGAGGAAGTTCATAATGGAGCAAAAGCAAGAGATTCATACTACGGTGAGCGTTAATAATGTTCAGTACGAAGTAATTAAAAACTTTCGTGACGGTTTTAGTGAAGAAGCACTTAAAGAGCGCTATGCAGAAATTTTAAATAAATATGATTATATCGTTGGAGACTGGGGTTATGAACAACTTAGATTGCGTGGATTCTTTGATGATAGTAATCAACGTTCGACATATGATACGAAAATTAGTACTTTATCGGAGTATTTATACGAGTACTGTAACTTCGGTTGTGCACACTTTGTATTACGAAAAGTGAAGAAATAAAAAAATCTTCTTACGATTGTAAGAGGATTTTTTCATAGCAGTTATACCAATTATGAGGAGGCTGTTTACTTTTGAAATAAACAGCACCTCGGCAAATATAATTGTTTTTTTCATATAGGCCTAATGAAACGGGATTACCTGTAAAACAATCTAGGCGTATTCCTTTGTAGCTCATCTGCCTTGCTTCGCTTTCCCAAAAGGATAATAGTACTTTACTATATCCTTTGCCTTGCGCGAGCGGATGGATGACAAAAGAGTGGACGATAAGAAAGTGTCCTTCTGTTTCTGACCAGTCAATTAATTTGTATTCTGGAGAAGGTGCTTCGTTTAAGACGACGGCACCGACAAGTACTTGATCTTGGAATAGACAATACAATTCGGCCTGTTCTAGATGATAGGAAATGTGTTCTCGCGTCGGATAAGAATCATCCCATTGGTAAATTTGGTTCTGTAAGAGTAATTCTTTGCATGCTGTATACATTACATCTAAGTCATTCAATAAATCAATCGTACCTTTTTTCACCTTTAACATGCGAGTCCTCCTTACAAACAAATTGAAATGTAATCACCTTCAGAAAGAGTTTTGTTTGGTTTCATTTGTTGTCCGTTCAATTGGATATGCCCATTTTTAATTTTATCCACAATGATAGTGCGGCTCCAATCTGAAATATATGTGGATAACACTTTATCAATCCTGTGGGAACCAAAAACGATGTCTAATACGATCGTTATTTCGGCTATACCACTTTCTTTGTATTGTGTAATGGAAATGGTAGTACTTGTTTCAGCCTGTTCTGGCTCAGTAATATCGACCGTTTCAACATGATCAGTAAATGATTTATAAATATGAAGTTTTTGATTCCACGTATGATCTTTCGGACATTTATAAATTGCAAATCGATATATGTTCTTTCCGTTTGTGTTATGCCTGCGAATGCTCGTGTCGGTAAAAAGGGTAGTACGCCTGCAATTTTTACAATACTTTTCGATTGTTGCTAGTTCGTTTTCATATAAACTCCAAGAAAGTTTTACTTTCTGCATTTTCCTTCACCTCTTATATATTGGTAAAGAAACGTAATACAGCTATTTGGATGTCTTGTAGTATGAAGACATGAGAAGTAGACAAAAATAAAAGGAGATTCCCCCAAGAGGAACCTCCGTAAACATCATACTACAGATGCGTTACGTTCCTTCGTAATGGGAATGGGCAGACTACTCCCTTGAAAAAGCACGGTGCTTTTTTGAGAGTAATGCTATCCAATTGCTGGTCCATTACAAAGTAAATGTTGGCATACGTAGATAACGTCCTTTCTATCCAAATAGATTTGTTCATAAGTATAACATGGAAGATTGAAAATTCAAAACTCTTATAATGAAAAAACACCAGCTATTTTAGCTGGTGCACCAGATAAATTATATAAGTTCAAATAAAAATGAGCGTAATTCTTCTGCATTTTCTTCAGACATCGAAAATGCATGCTCTAAGTAGCCTGGTTCGTTTAAATCGTCAGGACCGATGATAGCAAATTTGTTGCTCTGCATATCAAGGACTATCGTTTTACCGTAATGACGATCGGAGTATAGAAGCGCTAAATCATGACGCTCATTTTCCCCCAGAAAGCTAACGAAACGAGTTTTTGTAGCGACAGTATCGTCGTACAGAAAGAAACGTTCTTCCATACACATGGCTCCTTTATTAAATATCTAAGTTTAAGTGTGGTTTATGGTCTAAATGGTGGTGTGTTTTAATAAATCGTACCGTTCTTGTTTTGTAACGCATAACGATAGAATATGTTTCAGCTAAATCGCCACCTAGGAATTTCACGCCGTCTAATAACTCACCAGCAGATACACCTGTTGCTGAGAAGATTGCGTCATCACCAGATACTAAGTCATCTAACATAAGAAGTTGACGAGGATCTTCTAATCCCATTTCACGACAACGAGCTTCTTCTTCTTCGTTCATTGGAACTAAGCGAGCTTGCATTTCACCTTCAAGGCATTTTAATGCTGCTGCAGAAATAACGCCTTCTGGAGCTCCGCCTACACCTACGAATAAGTCGATACCTGTTCCAGGTAAAGCTGTAGCGATTGATGCACCAACATCTCCATCACCAAATAATTTTACGCGTGCACCTTTTGCACGAACACGGTCAATAATATCTTGATGACGTTCACGTTCTTGGATGATAACCGTTAGGTCACGAATTTTTTTATTGTTTGCTTCTGCTACAATATCAATTGTTTTTTCAATTGGATCATCTAAGCTAATTTTACCAGCTGCTTTTGGACCAACCGCGATTTTTTCCATGTACATATCCGGAGCATGAAGAAGGTTTCCTTTATCTGCGATTGCGATAACTGCCATTGCATTTGCAAGGCCTTTCGCAACGATGTTTGTACCTTCTAACGGGTCAACGGCGATATCTACTTCTGGACCGTTACCTGTTCCTAGTTCTTCACCAATATACAACATCGGTGCTTCATCAAGTTCTCCTTCACCGATTACAACTGTACCTGCCATGTTTACTGAATCGAACATATCACGCATAGCTGTAGTTGCTGCATCATCTGCTTCGTTTTTCTTTCCGCGGCCCATCCACTGTGCGGATGCTAAGGCTGCTGCTTCTGTTACACGGACAATTTCTAGTGCGAGTTCACGTTCCAAGGTTGCATTCCTCCAATTTCAAAAATCATACAAATATAACTATAACAAATAACGAGGAAAAGGTGAATTCGAAAAATTGTCGATTTTTTCAGAAGAAAGCGTTACAATTAAAATGTAAATGCTTTAATTTCCAGGAAAGCGTTACAATTAAAATGTAAATGCTTTAATTTCCAGG